>CALMTJ010000028.1:1279-15121 GCA_937872715.1 uncultured Methylobacteriaceae bacterium | reverse complement strand
TTACGGCAACGTATACTGCCGCTGACCCGCGGATCCGGGGCCGCCGTTGATCGGCAGCCCCCGATAGGCTAGCCGCCGGGCATGTCCATCTGGGGCAAGCTCGGCGGCGCGGGCGTCGGCCTCACGGTCGGCGGCCCGATCGGAGCGCTCCTCGGGGCGTTCGCCGGGCATTACCTGATCGACCGGGAGGGCGCGCTCTTCGGTCCCCAGCCGCGCGACGTGGTCCTGACGACGGGCCTCGTCGCTCTGTCGGCCAAGATGGCCCGGGCAGACGGGGTCGTGGCGCCGGCCGAGATCGAAGCCTTCGCCCGTATCGTGGTCGTGCCGGACGAGGATCGGCCGGCCGTCGAGCGCCTGTTCCGCCTGGCCCAGGAGACGGCGAGCGGGGCGGAGGCCTATGCGGCCCAGCTCGCCCGGGTCTTCGCCGACGAGCCTCTCCTCATCGACGACATCCTCGACGGCCTGTTCTTGATCGCGAAGGCGGACGGCGCCGTGCACGAGGAGGAGGTCCGCTACCTGCGCCGCGTCGCGGCGGCGTTCGGCCGCCCGGACGATTGGTTCGAGACGGTCCTGTCCCGGCATGTCGAGCTGCCGGACGATCCCTACCGGGTTCTCGGGATGGATCGTACCACCCCGATCGAGGACCTTCGCCGCCGCTACCGCGGGCTCGTGGCCGAGGCTCATCCGGATCGCGAGATCGCCCGCGGCCTGCCGCCGGAGGCGATCCGGATCGCGACGGACCGGACGGCGGCCCTCAACGCGGCCTGGGCCAAGGTGGAACGTGAGCGCCGAACCTCCTGATCCGCCGGGCTGGGAGGCGGATTCGGTTCTGGTCGGCACCGTCGCCCCCTCGCCCAACGCGGGCGACCGGCGGCCGGCGGGCCGGCGGCCCGACCTGCTCCTCCTCCATTATACCGGCATGCGGAGCTTCGCCGAGGCGCTGCACCGCCTCCGCGACCCGGAGGCGGAGGTTTCCGCCCATTACCTCGTGCGTGAGGATGGGCACGTGACGCAGCTCGTCCCGGAGCGCCTGCGCGCCCATCATGCCGGCGCCGGTTCATGGGCGGGCGAGACGGACGTGAATTCCTGCTCGGTCGGGGTCGAGATCGCGAATGGAGGTCACGCCGGAGGCCTGCCGCCCTTCCCGGACGGGCAGGTGGCGGCCGTGGTGGCGCTCTGCCGGGACATCGTGGGCAGGCACGGCATCGCGGCGCGGCGCGTCCTCGCGCATTCGGACATCGCGCCCTCCCGCAAGGAGGATCCGGGCGAGCTCTTCCCCTGGGAGCGGCTGCACCGGGCCGGGATCGGGCACCTTGTCCCGCCGGCGGCCGAGACCGGCGGGGGATGGCCGTTCGGCGACGCGGGTCCGGAGGTGCTGCGGCTCCGGGCGGACCTTGCGCGCTACGGCTACGGCGTTTCCCCGACGGGAGGCTACGATCCCGAGCTCGAAACGGTTGTCCGCGCGTTCCAGAGGCACTTCCGGCCCGCGCGGGTCGACGGAATCGCCGATCGCGGGACGCTCGACACCCTGCGGCGGCTCCTCGACGCGACCGCTTCCGCCGGTCGGTGATCGATCGATCCGGCCGGCCTACCCCGCCCGGGCGATGTCAGGCAGGACGCGGGCGATGCGGGCGATCGCCTCCTCCAGCATCGCGGTGTCGCGCAGGAAGCAGAGCCGGACATGCTCGCCGCCGCCTGTCCCGAAGGCAGTACCCGGCGCCAGGCCGACATTCGCCCGGTCGATGAGGTCGAAGGCGAGCTGGCGGGTATCCGTCACGCCTTCCACCCGGAAGAAGGCGTAGAAGGCGCCGGGAGGCGACGGCAGGTCGACGACGTTCGTGGCGCGGAGCCCGGCGCAGGCGATCTCGCGGTTGCGGCTGGCGAGCCGGATCTGCTCCTCGACGAAAGGCTCGCCTTCTTGCAGGGCCGTCACGGCCGCGTGCTGCAGGAAGGCCGGCACGCCGGACGTTGTGTACTGGACGAGGTTCTCGATCACCGGCCCGAGCGCGACCGGCGCCTCGAGCCAGCCGACGCGCCAACCGGTCATCGCCCAGTTCTTGGAGAAGGTCTGCACGAACAGGATCCGGTCCTCCGGCGACATCACGTCGTGGAAGGAGGGCGTGCGGCCGGACGGCTCCATCATCGCGGGATCGTGGACGAAGCGCTGGTAGATCTCGTCCGAGACGATCCAGAGCCCGTGCCGGCGGGCGAGGTCCAGGATGCGGACGAGATCGTCCCGGCTCGCCACCCAGCCGGTCGGGTTGCCGGGAGAGTTGATCACGAGGGCCCTCGTGCGGGGCGTCACCGCCGCCTCGAGCCGGTCGAGCCCGAGCGTCCAGCCGTCGGGCCCGGGCGTCATCGGCACCGGGACGGGTCGCGCTCCCACGATCCCGACCGCCCCCTCGAAATTGGGCCAGGCGGGCGTCGGAACCAGGACCTCGTCGCCCGGGCCGGAGGCGATCCGCATCGCCATCTGCAGGCCGTGCATCCCGCCCGTCGTGACGTAGAACCTGTCCGGGTCGAAGGAGCGGCCGTGCAGACGCTCGTGGTAGCGGGCGAGCGCCTCCCTGAGCTGGGGAATGCCGCGCTGCCAGGTGTAGAAGGTCTCGCCCTCCGCGAGCAAGCGGGCCGCGGAATCCGCGATGAAGGCGGGGGTCGGCAGGTGCCCCTCCCCGATCCAGAGCGGGATCAGCCCCGGCCGGCCGCGGCCGTAATTCGCGACGTCGACGATGCCGCTCGCCGGCGCATTCGCGGCTTCCGGGCGGATCCGATCGGTCATGGCGGAGGATGCGGAGAACATCCGCCCTCTCTACAGGCCGGCGGGCGGCAGCGCATGCGAAAACGAAGCCGCACCCGCTGCTCGCGGCCGCCGAAGCGTCCGCCGGTAGAACGAGGAAGGTGAGCACGCTCCCGCGTGGGTCCTCCCGGAACACCGGCCGATCCGTCTTGGCCGGGCTTGGCCCGGCCACCCACGACGGACGATGCCGCGAGGGAGCCGGTCGACGTCACGGCCCCGGAAGGACGTGGATGGCCGGGCCGAGCCCGGCCAAGACGCGTTGGTCGTCGTCGGGGTTTGTTGGGGCTCTTGATCCAGCCCGCCGGTCAGCGCGGGATCGCGCGGGGCGGGGCGGCCGGGTCGCGGCCGTCCGCCAGGATGTCGCGGATCTCGGCCAGGAGCTTCACGTCCGCCGGGATCTCGAGGGCCTTCTCGGCCGGCTTCGCCTTCAGCCGGTTCATGGCCCGGATGACGATGAAGAGCACGAAGGCCACGATCACGAAATTGATCGCGACCGTGACGAAGCTGCCGTAGCCGATCACCGCGCCCTGTTTCTTGGCGTCCAGGTAGGAGAGCCCGGCCGGCACCGCCGACGACAGGCGGAGATAATAGTTCGAGAAGTCGAGCCCGCCCGTGACCGCGCCGATGATCGGCATGAAGATGTCGGCCACGAGCGATTCCACGATCTTGCCGAACGCCGCGCCGATGATCACGCCGACCGCGAGATCGACCACGTTGCCGCGGAGCGCGAACTTCTTGAATTCCTCGAGCATGGGGGCGTCCTTTCACGTCAGGTGGCGGGTACCGTAGCGCGGCGGCGGCGGCGCCGCTAACCTTCCCCGCGCATGCGGGGCGGGGCGAGGACATGATCGCGAGCTGGGCCGTCGTCCTGTCGGCGCTCGTCTACCTATGCCTTCTCTTCGCGGTCGCGCATTGGGGCGACCGGGCGGGGCGGCGCGTGATGCGGCACGGCTCGCGCAGCACGGTCTACGGCCTCGCGCTCGCCGTGTACTGCACGTCCTGGACCTTCTACGGCTCCGTGGGTCTCGCGAGCCGGGCCGGGCTCGATTTCCTGGCCATCTATATCGGGCCGATCCTCGTGATCGTGCTGTTCTACCCGGTCCTCGCCCGCATCGTCCGGATCGCGAAGGCCCAGAACATCACCTCCGTGGCCGATTTCGTCGCCGCCCGATACGGCAAGAGCGAGCCCGTCGCCGTGCTGGTCAGCCTCCTCGCGGTGCTGGCGGCGCTCCCCTACATCGCCCTCCAGCTGAAGGCCGTGTCGACCTCCGTGGGCGTGTTCCTGCCGGATTACCGGGGGGCCGGCACGGAGGCCGCCCCCGTGCTGGGCGACATCGCCCTCGCGGTCGCGCTCGTGCTGGCCGCCTTCTCGGTCGCCTTCGGGACGCGGCACGCGGACGCGACGGAGCACCAGAACGGCCTCGTCCTCGCGATCGCAGTCGAATCGCTCGTCAAGCTCGGCGCGTTCCTGACCGTCGGGCTCTTCGTCATGTACGGCATGTTCCCGGGCTTCGGCGGGATGGTGGCGGCGATCGGCACGCGAGCGCCGGCGCTCGCCCTCCTCGGGCCGACCTCCGACCCGCTGAGCTACGGGACGCTGCTCGCCATCGCGGCCTGCTCGTTCGTGATGCTGCCGCGCCAGTTCCACATGACGGTGGTCGAGAACCGGTCGGAGGCGGAGCTGAGGCGGGCCGCTTGGCTGTTCCCGCTCTACCTCGTCCTCATCAACCTCTTCGTCGTGCCGCTGGCGCTGGCGGGCCTGCACATCTTTCCCGGCCCGGGCACCGACCGCGACATGACGGTTCTGTCCCTCCCGCTGGAGGGCGGATCGGTCCTCGTCGCCCTCGTCACCTTCCTGGGAGGGCTCTCGGCCGCCACCGCCATGGTGATCGTCGAGACGATCGCGGTGTCCGTGATGGTGGCGAACCACCTCGTGATGCCGCTCGTGCTGCGGCGGCAGAGCTTCTCGGCCGGGCTTGGCGGAGCGGGCCGGTCCGCCAATCTCGGCCGCTTCGTCCTGATCGTCCGGCGCGTCGCGATCGTGGTGCTGACGCTGCTCGCCTACGCCTATTACCGGATCGCCGGCAGCGAGCATCTCGCCTCCATCGGCCTCCTGTCCTTCGCGGCCGTGGCACAGGTGGCGCCCGCCTTCCTGGGCGGCCTGTTCTGGCGGCGGGCCACGGCGCTCGGGGCGGGATCGGGGCTGGCGGTCGGAACGGTCGCCTGGTGCTACACCCTGCTCCTGCCGACCCTGGCGAACGACACGGGATTGGCGGTCGTGGTGAGCGAGGGCCCGTTCGGGATCACGGCGCTGCGGCCGACCGCGCTCGCCTGGACGGACCTCCCGCCCCTGACGCACGGCGTGCTCTGGAGCCTGTCGCTCAACCTCGCGGCCTTCGTGATCTTCTCTCTCCGGCGCCCGGCGACCGCGCTCGAACGGCTCCAGGCCTCGGCCTTCAGCGCCGGCGTCCCGGATTCCGTCGCGCCGACGCTGAGGCTGTTCGGCGCCAGCGTCTCCGTCGAGGACCTGTCGGCCGCCGTCGGCCGCTTCCTCGGCGTCGCCCGCACGCGCCGCTCCTTCGCGGGCTACGCGCGGGCGCGCGGCATCGTGCTCGAACCCGGCGCGGAGGCGGACATCCACCTCCTGCGCTACGCGGAGCATCTCCTCGCCTCGGCGATCGGCGCCGCCTCCTCGCGCGTCGCGCTCTCCATGGTGCTGCGCCGCCACAACCTGTCGCGGCGAGCGGCCCTGCAGCTCCTCGACGAGGCCTCCGCCGTGCTCCAGCACGACCGGGACGTGCTCCAGCACGCGATCGACCATGCCCAGCAAGGCATCACGGTGCTGGACCGCGACCTCCGGCTCCTGTCCTGGAATCAGGCCTTCGTCGACCTCTACGGCTTCCCGCCGGAATTCATCCGGATCGGGGTCGGGCTGGAGGAGATCGTCCGGGTGAACGCGGAGCGCGGCCTCTACGGGCCGGGCAGTACGGACGACCTGATCGCCTCCCGCCTCCACAGTCTCCTGCACGATCCGGGTCCGGTCCGCGTCGGGCTGCACGGCACGGGCCGGGTGATCTCCGTCCGCTCGAACAACCTGCCGGGCGGCGGCCTCGTCAACACCTACACGGACGTGACGGAGATCGTCGCGGCCGAGAAGGAGCGCGAACGCGAGACCGTCACCCTGGAGCATCGGGTGCAGGAACGCACGGAGGAGCTGACGCGCCTGAACGAGGCGCTCACGCTCGCCAAGGCCGATGCGGACGAGGCCAACGCCTCCAAGACGCGTTTCCTCGCGGCCGCGAGCCACGACGTGCTCCAGCCGCTGAACGCCGCCCGGCTCTACGCGACCTCCTTGTCCGAGCGTCTCCGAGGGAGCGACGCGTCCAGGCTCGCCGACAACATCGATTCCTCCCTCGACGCCGTGGAGGAGATCCTGACGACGCTCCTCGACATCTCGCGGCTGGACGCGGGCGCCATGAAGCCGGAACATTCCGACATCCGGCTGGACGAGCTGTTCCGCCAGCTCGCCCGCGAGTTCGAGCCCGTCGCGGCCGGCAAGGGGCTGAAGCTCCGCTTCGTCCCGACGGCCCACGCGGTCCGGTCGGACCGCCGCCTGATCCGCCGCGTCCTCCAGAACCTCGTGTCCAACGCCCTCAAATACACGCCCGCGGGCGGCGTGATCGTCGGTGCGCGCCGCCGCGGCAGGGCGGTGCGGATTGAGGTCTGGGACAGCGGGATCGGCATCCCGGAGGCCAAGCAGAAGAAGATCTTCCGCGAGTTCCGGCGCTTGCGCGAGGGGGCCCGGGTGGCGCGCGGGCTGGGCCTCGGCCTCTCCATCGTGGAGCGGATCGCGAAGGCGCTGGAGGCGGAGATCGGCCTCACGTCGAGCCCCGGCCGCGGCTCCGTGTTCCGGTTGAGCGTGCCGGAGGCCTCCGCGCCGGTCGCGCCCGCCGGCACGCCGCGTTCGGGCCGGAGCGAGGCCCAGATCGCGCCGCTCGGCCGGATCGCCGCGCTGGTCCTGGACAACGAGCCCGCCGTGCTGGACGGGATGTCCATCCTCCTGCGCAGCTGGGGCCTCCAGGTCGACACCGCGGGCTCGCTCGACGAGGCGCTCGAGACCCTGTCCCGGCGGCGGCCCGAGATCGTGATCGCGGATTACCACCTGGACGAGGGCGACGGCCTGTCCGCCATCGTGGCGATCCGGACGGCGTGCGGGAGCGACGTGCCGGCCGTGCTGGTCACGGCCGACCGCTCGCCGGACCTGCGGGCCTCGGCGGCGGTCCGGAGGATCAGCCTCCTGAACAAGCCGCTCAAGCCGGCGGCGCTCCGGGCGCTCCTCTCCCAGATCCGCACGGCCGGGATCGCGGCTGAGTAATGGACGCGACCGGGACGGGACGCGCGGGTCCGCGGCGGGCCCGGTGGGCGAAGGCCGCCGGCATCCTGGGCTTCGCGGGTCTCGGCACCGCCCTGGCGGTCGCCGCCATGGAGATGGCCGCGACCGCATCCGCCGTTCCCTACGGGCTCGTGCCCTTCGTCACCTCGGTCGTGCTCGTGATGACGCTCCCGGACTCCGCTCCGGCCCGGCCCAGGGCCGTGATCGGCGGCCACGTCGTCTCGACGCTCGTGGGATACGGCATGCTGGCCGCCTTCGGTCCCTCGCCCTGGAACGCCGCGGCCGCGACCGGGATCGCGGCGCTCCTCATGATGGCGACCCGCACCCTCCACCCGCCGGCCGGGATCGATCCGTTTCTCGTCGTCAACGACGGGCTCGGACCCGGTTTTCTCCTCGGGATCGTGCTGCCGGGCTCGCTCCTGCTCGCCGGGTTCGCGCGGCTCTGGCGTGCCGCGACGGCGGAACTCGCCCGCCTCAGCTCATCCCGATCCCGCTCTCGCGCTGGAACGGCAGAAGGTCGATCGACGGCGCCTCCCCGGTCAGGCCCGTGAGGAGCGCGTGCACCTGCCCGCGATGATGGGTCTGGTGGTTGAACAGGTGGCTCAACGCGGGCGCGAGCGGCTGGGTGAAGACATCCGGCGTCGACACGCGGCGGTAGCTGATCGTGGCGGCAAGGTCGCCGTCCGACAGCCCCGCGACGTAGCTCTCGATCCGGGCGTCCTCCTTCTCCCGCGCCGCCCGGAGGCCGGCGAGATCCTCGTGCAGGATGGCGTCCAGCCGGTCCGGCGCGTTCCCCTCGCCGGTAAAGCGCCCCATCCAGATCCGGTCAGTGACCAGCAGGTGGTTCAGCGTGCCGTGCACGGACTTGAAGAAGGCCCCGCGATCGGCCCGGTACTGGTCGTCCGTCAGCTTCGCCGCCGCGTCGTAGAGGCGTCGGTTGGCCCATCCGTTATAGGCGGCCAGCATGCGGAAGAGGGGCGTCACGCCTCCCGTCCGCCGTGAGGATCGGAGGTCACGCGGCGCTCTTCAGAGGCCCGGACGGCTCGTAGAACGTCCCGCCGCGCTCGGCCATGGCGACGAGCGCACGGTTCGGGGCGAAGCGCGGACCGTGCTTTCCTTCGAGCGAACGGGCCAGCGCGACGAAGGCGGCCGCCCCCATCCCGTCGATGTAGGACAGGGCGCCTCCCGTGAAGGGCGCGAAGCCGAAGCCGAGGACGGACCCGACATCCGCCTCGCGCGGATCGGTGACGACACCCTCCTCTACCGTCCGGGCCGCCTCGAGCGCCTGCGCCACCAGGAAGCGGTGCTTGATGGCGGCGACGTCGATCGCGTCCGCCGGGAGCCGGGCGGGCTGGAGGGCGGCGAGCCCCGGCCAGAGGCGCTTCTGCCCCTGCCCCTTCGGGGGGTAATCGTAGAAGCCCTTGCCGTTCTTGCGCCCGAGCCGTCCCTCACGCTCCACCATGGCGGTGAGCAGCGCCTTCTGGGCCGGGTTCACGGCCGCCGCGCCGACCTGCGCCTCCGTGGCCTTCATGATCTTGAGCCCGAGATCGATCCCGACCTCGTCGTTTAGGGAAAGCGGGCCGACCGGCATGCCGGCGAGCTTGGCGGCGTTCTCGACAAGCGCCGGCGGCACGCCCTCGCCCAGCATCAGGTGCCCTTCGAGGATGTAGGCCGCCACGCAGCGGTTGGCGAAGAAGCCGCGCGAATCGTTGACGACGATCGGCGTCTTGCGGATGGCCCGCACGTAATCGAGCGCGGTCGCGAGCGCGACGTCTCCCGTCTCCTTCCCGGTGATGATCTCGACGAGCAGCATCTTCTCGACAGGCGAGAAGAAATGGATGCCGACGAACCCTTCCGGCCGGACCGAGCTCTTCGCCAATCCGCCGATCGGCAGCGTCGAGGTGTTGGACGCGAAGACGCAATCCGGCCGGATCGCCGCCTCCACCTTGCGGATCACCTCGTCCTTGACCTTCGGGTCTTCGAACACCGCCTCGATGACGAGGTCGCAAGCCGACAGCGCGCCGTAATCCCCGGTCGCGGTGATGCGGGACAGCAGCGCGTCCCGGTCCGCCGCCTTGGCCCGGCCCTTGTTGATCTGGGCGGTGACGAGCTCGCGGGAGTAGCCCTTGCCCTTCTCGGCCGTTTCCGCGTCCCGGTCCACCAGGACCACCTGCATCCCGGCGCTCGCCGTGACGTGGGCGATGCCGGCCCCCATGAATCCCGCGCCCACGACGCCCACCGTCCGGATCCCGGTCTTCGGCGCCCCGGCGGGCCTGCGGGCGCCCTTCTCGAGCTCGCCCTTCGACAGGAAGAGCGTGCGGATCATGGCCGCCGCCTCCTTCGTCCGCAGGATATGGGCGAAGTACCGGCTCTCGACGGTCAGCGCGAGGTCCATCGGCAGCTGCAGGCCCTCGTAGACTGACTGCAGGATGGCCTTGGCGGCCGGGTAATTGTCGTGCGTCTCACGCCGGTAGATCGCGTTGGCGGGCGGCCAGATCATCATGCCGCCCGGCGAATAGACCTTGCCGGAGGGCGCCTTGAACTTCGGCAGGTCCCATGGAGCGACGGCCGATCCGCCGGCCGCGATCCAGGCCTTCGCCCTGCCCACGATCTCCTCCGGCGCCGCGACCTCGTGCGCGAGCCCCATGTTCTTTGCCATCAGCGCACGGATCTGGTCGCCCCGGAACAGCATCTGGAGGGCGTCGCCGGTCTGCATGAGGCGCGGCACCCGCTGCGTGCCGCCAGCGCCGGGGAACAGCCCGACCTTGATCTCCGGCAAGCCGACCCGCGTCGAATCGTCGGAGGACAGCACGCGGTAATGGCAGGCGAGCGCGAGCTCGAACGCGCCGCCCAGGCAAGTCCCGTGAACGGCCGCCGCGAACGGCTTTCCGCTCGTCTCGAGCCGGCGATAAAGGAGGGAGAGCTTGCGGGATTCGGCGAAGAAGAAGCCCATCGCCTCGCCCGCGCCCGTCTCGGCCGCGAGCCGCCGGTATTCGGCGCCGAGACCCTGCAGCATGGTGAGATCGGCGCCGGCCGAGAAGGCCGGCTTGCCGGAGGCGATCACACATCCCTTGATCGCCGGGTCGACGGCGACCCGCTCCACGATGTCGGACAGTTCCGCCATCACGCCCGGCGTGATGACGTTCATGGAGCGGCCGGGCATGTCCCAGGTCGCCAGCGCCACGCCGTCGCGGTCGGTCTCGAAGCGGAAGTTCGTCAGGTCCATGGGGCGTTCTCGCGGTCGCGACCAAGTCTAGCAGAGCCCGGCCGCCTCGGCAGCCGCCCCGTTCAAGGCCGCATCAGGTCGGCCAGCATGGGATGAGGCGTCGCCGCGAACGGGTTCACGACCGTGACGCCGCGCCAAACGAACCCGTCTTGCATATCCTCGGAGAGGAGCATGCGGCACTCGGATTCAGCGGCTGAGGCTAGGATGATCGCATCGAAGATCTGAAGGTTATGGCCGCTGGCGAGTTGCATCGCCTCCGAGAAGACGTTGGACGTCGTCGCCGCGGACCCGGTCATCAGATCTTGCCAACCCGTCACAACGCTTAACGCGGCCTGCCTTGTCATCTTCCGTTTTCGCACCAGAAAATGAAAGAACTCGGCAGTCACTTGAACAGGCAATACCGCGTCGTGCTGGCGGGCGAGCAGGATAAGTCGGTCGGCCGCCGATTGACGCTGCCGATCATGCGCTCCTTCGGCGTAAACAAGAACGTTGGTATCGAAGGCGATCCGCATCAGACGTCGTCGTAAAGCTCGTCGCGGTTGAACTTGCCGAGGTTCAGCGCGGGCTGGGACCGCAAGCGTGTGAGGAGAGCCTCCAAAGCCGCATCGCGTCTAGCTCTCTCGGCCGTCTCATCCTTCACCGGGGCAATGGTGGCCACAGGCTCACCTCGAGACGTGACCACCACGGTTTCCCCCGCTTTCACCTCGCGCAGGAGCTTCGAGAAGTAACGGTTGGCGTCAGCGGAGGTTATCGTACGCATGCATCAAGAGTAGTGATCTCACTACTCATCGTCAATCACATGCGCTCGATCACCGTCGCGGTACCCATCCCGGCCCCGATGCAGAGCGTCACGAGCGCCGTTCCCTTCCCGGTCCGCTCGAGCTCGTCCAACACCGTGCCGAGGATCATGGCGCCCGTGGCGCCGAGGGGATGGCCCATGGCGATGGCGCCCCCGCAGACGTTGAGCTTGTCGGGGTCGAGGTCGAAGGCCTGACGGTAGCGCAGGACGACGGAGGCGAAGGCCTCGTTCAGCTCGAACAGGTCGATGTCGCCCACGGACATGCCGGCTCGGCGAAACAGCTTCTCCGTGACGTCGACCGGCCCGGTCAGCATCAGGGCCGGGTCTGAGCCGATATTGGCGAAGCTCCGGATCCTGGCGCGTGGCTTGAGGCCGTTCGCCTCGCCGATCTCGCGGTTGCCGATCAGCACCGCCGCGGCGCCGTCCACGATGCCGGACGAGTTGCCGGCATGGTGGACGTGGTTCACGGCCTCGATCTCGGGATGGGCATCGATGCCGACCGCGTCGAAGCCGCCCATCTCGCCCATCTGGACGAAGGACGCCTTCAGGCTCGCCAGCGATTGCATGTCGGTGGACGGCCGCATGTGCTCGTCGCCGGCCAGGATCGTGAGGCCGTTCACGTCGCGGACGGGCACGACTGAGCGGGCGAAGCGGCCCTCGTCCCATGACCGTTTCGACCGGCGCTGGCTCTCGACCGCGTAGGCATCGACGTCGTCGCGCGAGAACCCGTATTTCGTGGCGATGAGGTCCGCGGAGATGCCCTGCGGCATGAAATAGGACTTCACCGCGATATGGGGATCGGCCGGCCATGCGCCGCCGGAGGCGCCGATCCCGACGCGGCTCATCGATTCCACCCCGCCCGCCACGGCCATGTCCTGCTGGCCGGCCATGACCTGCGCGGCCGCGAAGTTCACGGCGTCGAGCCCGGAGGCGCAGAATCGGTTGATCTGGATGCCAGGGACGTGATCGCCGTAATCGGCGACCAACGCGGCGGCGCGCGCGATGTCCCCGCCCGCCTCGCCGACCGGGTCGACGCAGCCGAGCACGACGTCGTCGACGAGCCGGGTGTCGAGGTCGTTCCGGTCCTGGATGGCCCGGAGCACGGTCTCGGCCAGGCGCAACGCCGTCACCTCGTGCAGCGAGCCGTCGGGCTTGCCGCGGCCCCGCGGGGTGCGGACGTGGTCATAGATATAGGCCTCGGGCATCTCGCTCCCTCGCATCTTCCCCGCGGCTTCGCGGGGCCGGCGCCGCACGGCGGCATCTTCAGTCAGGATCGCGCCCGAAGCGCCGGTCGAGCAATGCGCTCTCCCGCCGAAACCAGACATAGCCGGCGACGCCGAACAGGTTCACGGCGACCGACCCGAAGAAGAGCCACGTCCATTGATCCATGCTCAATCCTCGCTACGGAAGCTGCTCAACGACATCTGAGCTAACATATGAGCCGGAAGCGCGCTGCAGAAGATCCCGACCGCACGGGCGCGCGGCAGCCCGGCGTCAGCTGCGAAAGGGAGCACGACGCCTCCGACGAAAGTCGCTATCCCCGAGTTGTTCAGGAAGGTCGCGAAGAGCTTCAGCCGCTCGTTGAAGCGCTTCGCCGCCCGCCTGCGGGCGACGTCCTCCGGCGACACCGGGTCAGAACGCGTCAGCCGGGAGGGCCATGATCGCGTCGGAGCCGGCCTTGATGCGGCGGGACAGCGCCCCGGCCTCCGGCATGACGCGTTCCATGAAGAACCGTCCGACCGCGAGCTTGGCGTCCATCCCGGCCCCGTCCCCGGCCGCCTTGCGGGCGAGCGCCGCCACCGCGATGCGGGCCCACATGTAGCCGAGCAGGACGAGACCGGTCAGGTGCATGAACTCGGTCGCGCCCGCGCCCGCGTTGTCCGGCCTGGCCAGCGCGTTCGACATGAACCACATCGTGGAGCCCTGCATCTCGGCGAGGGCCTTCCCGAGCGGCTCGACGAAGGGCTTCATCGCGTCCTCGGGATGCTCCCGGCAGAAGCCCTCGATCTCGCCGAACAGCGCCATGGCGGCGCGTCCCCCGTCGCGGCCGAGCTTGCGGCCGACGAGGTCCAGCGCCTGGATGCCGTTCGCGCCCTCGTAGATCATCGCGATCCGGGCGTCCCGGACGAACTGCTCCATCCCCCATTCGGCGATGTAGCCGTGCCCGCCGAGCACCTGCTGGGCCCGGACCGCGTTGTCGAAACCGCCATCGGTCAGCACGCCCTTCACCACGGGCGTGAGCAGCCCGAGCCGGTCGGAGGCGGCCTGCCGCTCGGCCGCATCCTCCGACCGATGGGCGATGTCGGAGGCGAGCGCGGTCCAAAGGACCAGCGCCCGGGCGGCCTCGTTGAAGGATCGGATGAGGAGCAGGTTCCGGCGGACGTCCGGGTGGACGATGATCGGATCGGCCGGCTTGTCCGGCGCCGCCGCGCCGGTCAGCGCTCGTCCCTGGAGACGGTCCTTCGCGTAGGCGGCCGCGTTCTGGTAGGCCACCTCCGACTGGGCGAGGCCCTGGATGCCGACGCCGAGACGCGCCTCGTTCATCATGACGAACATCGCGTTCAGCCCGCGATTCGCCTCGCCGACGAGCCAGCCCCTGGCCCCGTCGTAGTTCATGACGCAGGTCG
>CALMTJ010000028.1:0-1269 GCA_937872715.1 uncultured Methylobacteriaceae bacterium | reverse complement strand
GCAGGTCGCGTTGCCGTGGATCCCCATCTTGTGCTCGATCGAGCCGCAGGACACGCCGTTGCGGGCGCCGAGCGAGCCGTCGTCGGCGACGAGCACCTTGGGCACGACGAAGAGCGAGATGCCCTTGATTCCGGCCGGCGCGCCCTCGATCCGGGCCAGGACGAGGTGGATGATGTTCTCCGCCAGGTCGTGCTCGCCGGCCGAGATGAAGATCTTCGTGCCGCTGATCGCGTAGGAGCCGTCGCCGTTCGGGACCGCCTTCGTCTTGAGGAGGCCGAGATCGGTGCCGCAATGCGGCTCGGTCAGGTTCATGGTGCCGGTCCAGGTGCCGGCGATCATCCCCGGCAGGTAGCGGCTCTTCTGCTCAGCCGTGCCGTGGGCGACGAGAGCCGCGATGGCGCCCTGCGTCAGGCCCGGATACATGCCGAGGGCGAGGTTCGCGGAGGAGGTGAACTCCTGCACCACGCAGTTGAGGGTCGTCGGCAGGCCCTGCCCGCCATATTCGGGCGGGGCGGACAATCCCATCCAGCCGCCCGCCGCGAAGGCAGCGTATCCGGCCTTGAAGCCGGCCGGTGTCGTGACGCTCCCGTCCGGATGACGCGTGCAGCCCTCGCGGTCGCCCGGGAGGTTCAGCGGCGCCAGGACGTCCTCGCAGAGCCGGGCGCCCTCGGCCAGGATGGCGTCCACCACGTCCGGGGTCGCGTCCGCGAAACCCGCGAGGTTGCTGTGGCGCTCGAAGCTGAGAACGTCCCGAAGGAGGAAGCGAACGTCCTCGACGGGTGCCCTGTAGACCGGCATCGGACCTCCTGGCGCGGTCACGCCGACGATGGCGGACCCGCGCCCAGCACCTAACCGAACGGCCGCGGCGCACAAGTCTGTGGGGCGGGCGCGATCGGGACTTGAACGGGAAATCAACCTATCGTTTACTGTATCTGGTAAGAGTGTGCTCGCGGTCGGGCTCGGCTACCTTTCGTTAACGATCGGCGGCCCGACGCTGTACGGCGTGGTGATCCGCCCAATTGGGGGCCGGCGGTTCGCCTGTGACGCCCCCGTGTCGGCGAGCTTCACGATGAGACCAGGCGGCCCCCTTCGGCGAGGATCCGAGCGTCGAGAGGCGCAGGATTCCCCAGGTCGCTCCAGCCGGAGCATCGACGAATGGCTGGCCGCCGCCGTGGCGGAACAGACCAAGCGCGCGTCGGCCCGCGAAGCGGCGGTCGAGAAGGATGCCGGGGCAGCCGATCCGGCCGCGCCTCCGCCTGCCGCCACGCC
>CALMTJ010000027.1:543-11612 GCA_937872715.1 uncultured Methylobacteriaceae bacterium | reverse complement strand
GTCCGGGACTGGCTCGGGCCGAGCCTCGTCGGCAAGCGCGGCCTCACCGACATCTCGGCCGTCGACCTCCGCGACGCGCTGGACGCGCTCGTGCCGTGGGACCTGCGGCGCCGCCTCGACGCCGAGGCGCCGACGCATTGGACGGCGCCGACGGGCTCGGAACTCGCGGTCGATTACGGCCAGGAGGGCGGGCCGGCGATCTCCGTGCGGGTCCAGGAGCTCTTCGGGCTGCGGGCGCATCCCTCGCTCGCGGGCGGCCGGGTGGCCCTGGTGCTGAACCTCCTGTCGCCGGCTCACCGCCCGATCCAGGTGACGCGCGATCTGCCGGGGTTCTGGACGGGCTCCTGGCCCGTGCGCTCGGGGATGCCGGCCAAAGTGGGGGCGAGGGCGGATTTCCAGGTCCGCGGCATGACCAGCGCGGTGCCGTAGTTCCGCGCCCGTAGCTGGTTAGCGAGTTCCCACTGTTTGGCAAGCGCGAGCCGGCCGCGCCCGTCACCGTGAACAGGTGATAGCCGGCCCGGTGCGTCAGGGCGCCTCCCCGGGCCGATGCGCTCGGCGCGCCGATCACCGGGACGAGGGCGTCGCCCGGCCCCTCGATCTGGGCGACGGACCCGATGTGGTTGTGCCCGTGGATGACGAGGTCCGCGCCCGTCTTGGCGATCATGGCCTCGAAGCGGCGCGCGTCCGTGAGGTTGCGGCCGGCCGGCGCCCCGCCGACATGGGGCGGGTGGTGGATGAGCACGAGCCTGAAGAGCGGCTCTCCCGCCAGCTCCGCCAGGCAGGCCTCCGCGTGCTTGATCTGGGTGCGGCCGAGCTTGCCGGAGGCGACGAACGGCGCGGTCGGGATGGCGGAGGAGAGGCCCAGTATGGCGAGAGGCCCGCGCCGGCGGATGTAGGGGAAGCGGTGGAGACCGGGCAGGTCCCCCTTCGCGTAGGGGTCGATCGCCTTCAGGAGGCCTTCCAGCGAGCCCGGGACATACGCGTCGTGGTTGCCGGGCACGAAGCTCACCGTCTCCGGCGTGCCGAGCCCGTCCAGGAAGATGCGCGAGCCGGGCCACTCGCTCGCGAGCCCGAGATTGCACACGTCGCCCGTGCACATGATGTGGTCGGGCGCCTGCTCCCGGAGGTCGCGCACGAGCGCCGCCAAGAGGTCCATGTCGTGCGCTTCGCGGCGGCCGCGGCGCCAGTTCACGTAGCCGGTGAAGCGCTTGCCGAGGAGGTGCCGGAGCGCGGGTCGCGGGAGAGGCCCGACATGCGGATCGGTCAGGTGGGCGAAACGGAACATCGCCGCGGACGTTCGGCCGCGCTCACCCGTCCGTCAAGGCGCCCTCGCCGGGGCGCCGCACTGCAGGTCAGTACTGGGTGCCGGGCAAGAGGTTCGAGTAGACCGACGTGTCGGTGAGATCGAGCGAAGGCGACCAGGAGAAGGCGCTCTTGCGCGCCAGGAACGAGAGGATGAAAGAAAGGAACATCGAACAAGCCCTGAGAACGATCCCGTTCTAGCCTCGCGTCCCGCGCATGACAAACGGCCGTTTCGGCGCTCTGCCATGCGAGATGAACATGCTGGATGTAATAGTTCGGAAACATCTTCAGGAGGCGGGGCGCGGTGCGCCCGTCCTTCGCCGGTTGCTTCACGGCTGGTTCCTCGTGTCGCGGCCGATGACCCTGGGCGTCAGGGCGGCCCTCATCGACCGCGAGGATCGGGTCTGCCTCGTCCGGCACGGCTACGCGGCCGGCTGGCAGCTCCCGGGAGGCGGGATCGAGACGGGCGAGGACGCGATCGCGGCGTTGCGGCGGGAGTTGCAGGAGGAAGCGCGGGTCGAGCTCGACGGGCCGCCCCGCCTGCACGGCATATTCCACAACCGCCACGTCTCCCGGCGGGACCACGTCCTCGTCTACGTCGCACGCGAGTTCCGGGTGCTGGGCGAGAGGCCGCCCGACCTCGAGATCGCGGCGGTCGGTTTCTTCCCGATGGCGTCGCTCCCCGAGGGAACGACCCCAGGCACCCGCGCGCGACTGGAGGAGATCGCCGCCGGGCGCATCCCGGGCCGCGTGTGGTAGCTCAGGAGGTCGGGGCCGTGCGGTAATGGGCGTCCACCCTGGCGCCGTACTCGTCGTCCGCGAACGGGTCCTCGCCCGCCCCGTGCCTCGGCGCCGAGGCGAGCTTGTCGCGGTCGATGTCGACCACGTAGCCGCCGAGGCGGACGTCGTAGGTCAGCGCCCGCCACGGCAGCGGATGGTGGCTCTCCCCGAGGCCGAGGAAGCCGCCGAAGGCCATCACCGCGTAGGCGACCTGGCCCGAGACCTTGTCGACCATGAAGCTGTCGACGGTGCCGAGCTGGTCGCCGGCCCGGTCGTAGACGGCCGTGCCGGCGACTTTGCTGGAGGAGATCAGCCGCTTCGTCTCGTCGGTCGCGACGCCTTCGCCCGTCGGGTCGAGCTCGAGCGAGCCCGGCGGCCGGATGGCACGCTCGTTCGGCAGTTCCGTCGGCATCGCTCAATCACTCTCGCCGAGACTGGCCGTCGCCCGCCGGACGGCGTCGGAGGCCTCGTCCGGACCGGTGCTCGGATCGGAGATGCGGCGCAGGTTCTCCGCCGGAACCTCGGCCGCGGTGGCTTCGTCCGCGTTCTCGCTCTTGCGGCCGGAGGCCAGCCGCGCGGTCTCGGCCTCTCCGGACGGATCGCCGGCCAACGCCCGTTGGAGCCTCGCCGCGTTCGCGACGTCGACGGGCGAGTCCTGGCCCATGTTCTGGCCGTTCTCGTCCGCGTAGGCGTCGAAGCTCTTCAGGTTCTCGTTGTCGGCCCGTGCGGTCATGTTCAACTCCTGTCGGGGGAGAACCCGCGCCGGGCCGGCGGGTTCAGCCGACCCCGTCGAAGAGCGCGCTCGAGATGTAGCGTTCGGCGAAGGAGCAGGCGACGGTGACGATGCGCTTGCCGGCCATGCCGGGCCGGGCCGCGACTTCGAGCGCCGCCGCGACGTTGGCCCCGGTCGAGATGCCGCCCGGGATGCCTTCCACCCTCGCGAGGAGGCGAGATGTCTCGAAGGCGGTCTGATTGCCGACGGTGATCACCTCGTCGATGACGCCCCTGTCCAGCACGTCCGGCACAAAGCCGGCGCCGATGCCCTGGATCTTGTGCGGGCCGGGCTGGCCGCCCGAGAGGACCGGCGAATCCTCCGGCTCGACCGCGACGACCCGCAGGCTGGGGAGGCGCGGCTTCAGCACCTCGCCGACCCCGGTGATCGTTCCGCCGGTGCCGACGGCCGAAACGAACACATCGAGCTCGCCCCCCGTGTCGTTCCAGATCTCTTCCGCGGTCGTCCTCCGGTGTACGGCGGGATTGGCCGGGTTCTGGAATTGCTGCGGCATCACCGCCTCCGGAATCTCGCGCAGCAGCTCTTCCGCCTTCCCGATGGCACCCTTCATCCCCTGCGGTCCCGGCGTGAGGACGAGCTCCGCGCCGAGGAAGGCCAGCATCTTGCGGCGCTCCAGCGACATCGTTTCCGGCATGACCAGCATCAGCCGGTACCCCCTCGCGGCCGCCACGAAGGCGAGCGCGATGCCGGTATTGCCCGAGGTCGGCTCGACAAGCGTGCCGCCGGGCTTCAGCCGGCCCGACGCCTCCAGCGCGTCGATCATGCTGACGCCGATCCGGTCCTTCACGCTCGCGATCGGGTTGAAGAACTCGAGCTTCAGGAGGATTTCGGCCTCGATCCCCTTCTGCCGGGTGAGCCTGTCCAGCCGCACCAGTGGCGTGTCGCCGATCGTCTCCGTGATGGACCCGTAGACCCTGCCGCGCCCCGGCACGCGGGACGTGAACTCGGCCGCCAATGCTGCATCCGCCATCGTTCTCTCCTCCGACCAACCGACCTTAAAGATTCACCCGCGCCCTGTCGACGATCATCGTAAACAACACCTTCAAATCGTGAAATCGACCGGGCCGCCGGACCGGGCGGCCGCCCGGTCGGCGCGACGGCACAGATCCTCGACGGTGATGGCGTCGAGCGCACGGAGATAAAGGTCGCCGGCCTCGGCCAGCGCGGGTCCGATGACGCCCGTCAGGAGCGGCGGGGCGGACGCCGCCGCTCCGCCCTCGGGGTCCGGGCCGGTCTGCGCCGCCCGGACGATGTCTCCGACGCTGACCCGGCGGCGCTCCCGGGCGAGCTCATAGCCGCCGCGAGGACCGCGCATGCCCTTCAGGATGCCGCTTCGGACCAGGGCCTGCAGCACCGTCTCAAGATGACGCGGGGCTAGCTGGTGACGGGCGGCGAGCGCTTTCGCGGTGACGGGCGTCGGGCGGGCATGGAGGGCCACGTCGACCACGGCCGCGACCGCGTTCAGGCTGCGGCGGGACAGGAGGATCACGCGCCCTCCCCCGTCGCGCCGGTGCCGGTCGAGCCGAAGCCCGCGGAGCCGCGCGCGCTCGGATGCGCGAAGGCCTCGACGAACTCGAAACGCGGCTGGGCGATCCGGACGAAGACGAGCTGCGCCATCCGGTCGCCGGGCCGCAACGTGATCGCCTCTCCGGCTCCGTTCCGGTTCCAGGCCGAGACGAGCACCTCCCCCTCGTAATCCGCGTCGATGATCCCGACCGTGTTGCCGAGGACGAGCCCCCGATGCCCGAGCCCGGAACGCGGCGCGATCACCGCGCACCAGCCCGGATCACCGATCCTCATCGCGAAACCCGCCGGAACGAGCGCGGGCGGATCGCCCGGCGCAAGCATAACCGGCCCGTCGAGGCAGGCGTGGAGATCGAGGCCCGCAGCCAGGGGCGAACCGCGGCGCGGGAAGCCCCAGTCCCGAAGTCGCGTGTCGAGCAGCCGCACGGCGACGCGAGGCAGCGTTCCCATCTCAAAGTCCCTCGGCCGCAACGCCGAGCCTTGAAGCCACGGCCCGGAGGCGGCGGTCCCGTGTCCAGAGCCGGGTGTCCGCCGTGAGACGCGCCGCGAGAAGGAGGTGGGTGTCCACGTAACCGATCCCCGTCCCGCTCAGTCGCTGGCGCTCTATGAAGGGGAGGACTTCCGCATCGAACGCGACCGTCGCGGCAGGGAGCCTCGCGAAGGACCCGAGCACCGAGCGATCCCGCAGGTTGCCGAGAGCCAGCTCTCCGATCACGAAGGGATGAACCACGACCTCCCTCTTCTCGAGCAATCGAGCCAGGGCAGGGTCCGAACGGACGATATGGTCCGCCCAGATCATCGTGTCCGCCAGGATCACGCCGCGAGGATCACGTCGCGGGCGGGCGCCGCCGCGGCGCCGCCCGGAAATCGGGCTGGGAGCCGCCCAGCTTCACCAGCCGTCGGGCTGCTTCCCGCTGAACCAGCGCGTTGAGAGCCTCGCGTACAAGCGCGGATTTCTCCAAAATCCCGGTATATTCCTGCGCGGTCGCGACGAGATCGTCGTCCAGTGACAAGGTCGTACGCATCCGATCGCCTCCAGGCACGCATATCAGCATCGACTGATGTTCTGTTCAATGCCTGGCAGCGCTCTGCCGCGAGCACGGCCACCTGCCGCGAGCCAAGCGCCTTGCCCTCCCGGAGACCCTCTGGCATAAGCCGCCTCTTCGAACGGCCCGGCCGAAAGGGCTGCCGTGGCTGTTCGTTCCTGCTCAACGCAGCACTCGAAGCGCGGTCGGGGCGCAAGCCTCGCTCTCGCGCGTTCAGGAGAGCCAAATGCCCAAGCTCAAGACGAAGTCGGGCGCGAAGAAGCGCTTCAAGATCTCAGGAACCGGGAAGGTGATCATGGCCCAGGCCGGCAAGCGGCATGGCATGATCAAGCGGACCAACAAGCACATCCGCAACCAGCGCGGCACCACCGTGATGTTCAAGGGTGACGCCGACAACGTGAAGAAGTTCTTCCTGCCGAACGGCTGAAGATCATCCGCACGTCCCGCCATCCCATTCCTGACAGGAGATCATCATGGCCCGCGTGAAACGCGGCGTGACCAGCCACGCCAAGCACAAGAAGGTTCTCGATGCCGCCAAAGGCTTCTATGGCCGGCGCAAGAACACGATCCGGGTCGCCAAGCAGGCGGTCGAGAAGTCGATGCAATACGCCTACCGCGACCGGAAGAACCGGAAGCGGACCTTCCGGGCGCTCTGGATCCAGCGCCTGAACGCGGCGGCCCGCGAGCACGGCCTGACCTATTCCCGCCTGATCGACGGCTTGGCCAAGGCCGGGGTGGAGGTCGACCGCAAGGTCCTGTCCGATCTCGCGATCCGCGAGCCCGCCGCCTTCGCGGCCATCGCCGAGAAGGCCAAGGCGGCGCTCCCGCCGGAGCTCCTCCAGGCGGCCTGACCGGCGCCGCGGAGGGGCTCGTCCCCGCCATCCCGATGCGGGAAGACACCTCTACCAGCTGACCTACTCGCCGACACGGACCGGCGACGACTTGGCGGAGACAGATCGCCCCTGCCATGACCGATCTCCAAACGTTCGAACGAGACCTCCTCGCAGAGGTCGCCGCGAGCCCGGACGAAGCAACGCTCGAGGCGCTCCGCGTCGCCACGCTCGGCAAGAAGGGCTCCGTATCCGAGCTCCTGAAGACGCTGGGCCGCATGCCGCCCGACGAGCGCAAGGTCCAGGGTCCGCTGATCAACGGATTGCGCGACGCGGTCCAGGCCGCGATCACGTCCCGGCGCGATGCCTTGGCGGAGGCCGCGATGGATGCGCGGCTCGCCTCCGAGCGCGTGGATGTCAGCCTCCCGGTCCGTGACGCCCCCCAGACCCGCGGCCGCATCCACCCGATCACGCAAGTCGTGGACGAGCTGACCGCCATCTTCGCCGATATGGGCTTCCGGGTCGCCGAAGGCCCGGATATCGAGACGGACGAGCTCAATTTCACGGCGCTGAACTTCCCCGTCGGGCATCCCGCCCGCGAGATGCACGACACGTTCTTCCTGCCGGCCGACGGCCGCGGGGACCGCAAGGTTCTGCGCACGCACACCTCGCCCGTGCAGGTCAGGACGATGAGGTCGGTGCCGCCACCGATCCGGGTGATCATCCCCGGCCGCACCTACCGGCACGATTCCGACCAGACCCACACGCCGATGTTCCACCAGGTCGAGGGTCTCGTCATCGATCGCGAGGCCAACCTCGCCAACCTGAAATGGGTGCTGGAGGAGTTCTGCAAGGCGTTCTTCGAGGTGGACGACGTGCGGATGCGGTTCCGGCCGTCCTTCTTCCCGTTCACCGAACCGTCGATGGAGGTCGACATCCGATGCTCCCGCCGCGGCGACGAGATCCGTTTCGGCGAGGGCGAGGATTGGCTGGAGATCCTCGGCTGCGGCATGGTGCATCCGAACGTGCTCAGGAATTGCGGGCTCGACCCCGACGTCGTCCAGGGCTTCGCCTGGGGCATGGGCATCGACCGCATCGCCATGCTGAAATACGGCATGCCGGACCTGCGCGCCTTCTTCGACGCGGATGTCCGCTGGCTCGACCATTACGGCTTCCGGCCGCTCGACATGCCGACGCTGCTCGGCGGGCTGACCGGATAGGAGGGTGGGATGGTCGTCGATGCCCGCACTGCCGACCTGATCGAGGCCACTCTTCGCGAGTCGCTGATCTCACAAGGATATCTAGGCGCCACCGTCGAGACGTGGCGCGACTACGACGGCGAACCCGCGCTATCGATCGTTGCCCGTCTCGATCCGCCGGGGCGTGTTCCTCCAAGCGAGGTCACGACGGGTGCCATGGTGGCGCTCAGCAATGCCCTGCTCGCGATCGGCGACCCTCGCGTCCCTTACCTCGACTACGTGTTTCCGGAGCAACCCATCGAGGATGAGGCGGCCTGATGAGGCCGAACCACCTCGTCACTCACCTGCTCGAGACCGCGAATTTCCTGGCCGAGAACGCTCCTCGTACGAACCTCGGGAAAGCTCTCAGACGCCGGGCGATCAGCACCGCTTATTACGCCGTCTTCCAGGCGCTCTGCTACGTCCTCGTGGACGTCATCGTAGGTTGGGCAGCGGGTAGCGACGTGATCGAACCCGTCTTCAGGAGCCTCGGTCATCGCGTGGCAGTAAGCGGGCTTCGCTCAGCGAACGATCCCGACCTCCAAGCGATCGGAGCGTTGGTTGCGCGCCTACAGAAGAAGCGCCTGGATGCGGATTACCTTCCACCCGGCTACAATCCCTCCGCGGAAGAGGCGATCGACGTCATTCGACAGGCTCAACAAGCCGATGAGCTGATCCATCGACTGAATCCAGGGCAACGTCGTCGGCTGGTCGCGGCGTTCGTGACGAAAGGGCGCTGAGCGGGCCGTCGATGAAACTCACTCTCTCCTGGCTCCGCGACCACCTCGAGACCGCGGCCCCTCTGGACGCCATCACCGAGACGCTGACCCGGATCGGGCTCGAGGTCGAGGCGGTCGCCGATCGGTCGAAGGCTCTCGCCCCCTACGTCGTGGCCCGCGTCCTGACGGCCGAGCCGCACCCGAACGCCGACCGGCTCCGGGTCTGCACGGTGGATGCCGGCGGCCCGGCCCCGGTCCAGGTGGTATGCGGCGCGCCGAACGCGCGGGCCGGCATGACCTCCGTCTTCGCGTCGCCCGGCACCTACGTGCCCGGCAAGGACCTGACGCTCGCCGTCGTGAACGTGCGCGGGGTGGAGAGCGCCGGCATGCTGTGCTCGGAGGCCGAGCTCGCCGTCTCCGACGACCATGACGGGATCATCGACCTTCCGGCCGACGCGCCGGTCGGGCAGCCCTACGCCGACTGGGCCGGGCTCGGCGATCCGCTGATCGAGATCAACCTCACGCCGAACCGCCCCGACTGCACCTCCGTCCGGGGGATCGCGCGCGACCTCGCGGCCGCGGGCCTGGGCGCGCTGAGGCCGGAGCGCATCGTGGAGGTGCCCGGGAGCTTCCCCTGCCCCGTCGAGGTGACGCTCGCTCTCGACGAGTTCGACCGCAACCTGTGCCCGGCCTTCGGGCTGCGGCTCGTGCGCGGCGTCCGGAACGGCCCCTCCCCCGAATGGCTGCAGCGCCGGCTCGCCTCCATCGGATTCCGGCCGATCAACGCGCTCGTCGACATCACGAACTTCCTGACCTTCGACCGCGGCCGGCCGCTCCACGTGTTCGACGCCGGGAAGGTCGCGGGCAGCCTGACCGTGCGCCGGGCGAAGGCCGGGGAGGAGATCCTGGCGCTCGACGGGCGGACCTACCGGCTGGACGACGAGATCGTGGTGATCGCCGACGCGAACGGCCCGGAATCGATCGCGGGCGTCATGGGCGGCGAGCATTCGGGATGCGACGAGGGCACGACGGACGTGCTCATCGAATCCGCCCTTTGGGACCCGCTGAACGTCGCCCGCACCGGCCGGCGCCTCGGCATCAATTCGGACGCGCGCTACCGGTTCGAGCGCGGGGTCGATCCGGCCCTGACCGTGCCGGCTCTCCATCTCGCGGCCGCGCTCGTGATCGAGCTCTGCGGCGGCGAAGCGTCGGAGATCGCGCTCGTCGGCGCGGTCCCGGAGCGCGAGCACGCGATCGACTTCCCGTGGCACGAGACGCAGCGTCTCACCGGGCTCGACCTGCCGCGCGCCGAGGCCAAGGTCATCCTGACGGAGCTCGGCTTCACGGTCGCCGGCCAGGGCGAGAAGGCGAAGGTGCTGCCGCCCTCCTGGCGGCCGGATATCGACGGCAAGGCCGACCTCGTGGAGGAGATCGTCCGCATCGCCGGGCTGGACCGGGTCGCCCCGCAGCCCCTGCCGCGCATCGCGCCCGGCGTCGCGGCGCCGATCCTGACGCTTCTCCAGAAGCGCACCCGGCTCGCGAAGCGGGCTCTCGCCAGCCGGGGCTTCCTCGAAGCCGTGACCTGGTCCTTCATCGGGCATGCCGACGCGACCCTGTTCGGCGGCGGATCCCGGGAGCTGCAGCTCGCGAACCCTATCGCCGCCGACCTGTCCGACATGCGCCCGAGCCTCGTTCCGGGCCTCGTCAAGGCGGCCGGGCGGAACGCCGATCGAGGCTTCGGCGACGTGGCGCTCTTCGAGGTCGGGCAATGCTTCGCCTCCGACAGGCCGGAAGGGCAGACGATCAGGGCGGCGGCTCTCCGGCGCGGGACGGCGCGGCCGGAAGGGGCTGGCCGCCACTGGGACGGCGGGGCGAGATCGGTCGACGCGTTCGACGCGAAGGCGGATGCGCTGGCGCTCCTCGGCGCGCTCGGCGTGCCGATCGGTGGCCTCCAGGTCGTGCCGGGCGGTCCGGCCTGGCTGCATCCCGGCCGTTCGGGCACGCTGCGCTTCGGGCCGAAGACCGTGGTCGGCCAGTTCGGCGAGTTGCACCCCCGCACGCTGGCGGCGCTGGACGTCCGGGGTCCGATCGTTGTCGTCGAGATCACGCTCGACGACCTTCCCCTGCCTCGGCATCGGCCGACCAAGATGAAGCCGAAGCTCGCCTTGTCCGACTTCCAGCCCGTGCGGCGCGACTTCGCCTTCGTGGTCGGCCGCGACGTCGCCGTCGGCGAGGTGGTACGGGCGGCGGAAGGGGCCGAGCGCGGCCTGATCTCGGGCGTGAGCGTGTTCGACCTCTACCAGGGCCCGAACGTCGCGCCCGACAAGGCATCCGTCGCGATCGAGGTGACGCTCCAGCCGACCGACCGCACGCTCACCGATGCCGAGATCGAGGCCGTGTCCGCCAAGATCGTGGCGGCCGTCGCGAAGAAGACCGGCGGGAGCCTCCGGTCGTGAGCGACGATCGCTGGGGCGGCGACCTGATCCCGGTCGCGCGCGGTCGCGCCAACCTCGTGGCGGCCCTCTCGGCCGCGACCGATCTCCCCTACGAGGCGATGGACGAGGCGATCGCCAGGCCGGCGACGATCGCCGACGCGGTGCTGCGCGCCGCGGACGGGATCGCGGCGGGTGCCGACCCTGCCGAGGAGGAGTCGAATCTCCTCTTCTGGGGCCTCCACGTCCTCGCGCAAGCTCGCCAGACGCGCCTCTACGGGCCGCTCCTCGGCATGTGCCGACGGACGGGCGACGCCGTCCTGGCGATGCTTGCGCCGCTCGCCGAGACCACGCTGCCCAAGGTGATCGCGAGCGTGTTCGACGGGGACCCGGACCCGCTCGAAG
>CALMTJ010000027.1:0-533 GCA_937872715.1 uncultured Methylobacteriaceae bacterium | reverse complement strand
GTGGTGGTGCGCTGGGCGCTGTTCGGCGCCTATGCCTTCCTGGGAGGGAGCGGCCGCATCGCGCCCGAGCGGGCGCATGCCTTCCTGGTCAGGTTCGATGACGAGCGGCTGGCGCGCGGGGGCGACATGGCCTGGGACGGCTGGTCCGGCACGGTCGCGCTGCTCGGCTTCCGCGACCTCGCCGAGCGCCGGGAGAGAGCGGTCGCCGATGCGAGGCTGCTGAGCGACGACGAGGGGGCGGCCGTGTTCGCGTCCACCCTCGCGAAGGCCGAGGCGGGCGACCCGAGCCGCTTCCCCGATCACGGCCTCGGCTACCTGGACGACGCGATCGCCGAACGCGAGGCGACCCTCCCCGGCGACGAGGAGGACGAGCACGAGCCGGGAGAGCCCGTGCACAACCCGCTCCGGCACGTCGGCCGCAACGATCCGTGCCCATGCGGATCGGGCAGGAAGTTCAAGAAGTGCTGCCTCGAGGCGGCGTGACGGGCCGCCCCCGCCCGATCAGACGACCCTGACGCCGATCGTCCCGACCC
>CALMTJ010000026.1 GCA_937872715.1 uncultured Methylobacteriaceae bacterium | reverse complement strand
TCATTAGAGCGACGAGGCTGTCGACGAACGACGCTGCTCCGGCCCCTGCTGTAGGGTCCGCGGCAGCCTGCGATGCGCCGGTCGCGCCATGGTCGGCATAGTCCACCGGCGAACCTCCCGTTTCACGGAGGCGCTCTACCGCATCTACCGCAGCGCCTCCAGCACCTTTCCGCCCGGCCGGCCGGTCGGCCGCATGCCGACGGAGCGCTCGATCTCCTTGATGGCGTCGCGGGTCTTCTGGCCGACGCGCCCGTCCGGCTCGCCGACATCGTAGCCTCGGGCGGCGAGCTTGCGCTGCAATTCGCGCCTTTGCGCGCGGGACAGGGGCGGGTCGTCCGTCGGCCAGGCGGCCCGGATGCCCGGGCGGCCCTTCAGCCTGTCGGACAGGACCGAGATGGCGAGCGCGTAGGAATCCGCGCCGTTATAGGAATAGGCGCAATCGTAGTTCTTGAAGACCAGGAAGGCAGGCCCGTTCCTGCCGGCCGGCATGAGGAGCCCGGCCGGGCCGGAGCCGCCGAGCGCCCCGCCGCCCACGCGCCGCACCCCCTTCCCTTCCCAGAAGGAGACCGGATGACGGGCCGTGCGGCCGGACGGGCCGGCATAGCTCTCGGGCACGTCCACCTCGTAGCCCCAGCTCTCGCCCGCGTGCCAGCCGGCCTTCGCCATGAAATTCGCCGTCGAGTGCAGGGCGTCCGGGATCGAGTTCACGAGATCGCGCCTGCCGTCCCCGTCGCCGTCCACCGCGAGGCGGAGATAGGTCGAGGGGATGAACTGCGTGTGCCCGAAGGCGCCGGCCCAGGACCCTTTGAGATCGCCCGCCTCCAGGTCGCCGCGCTCGATGATCCGCAGCGTCGAGACGAGCTCGTCCCGGAAGAAGCCCTGGCGCCGGCTCGCGAAACAGGCGCCGGTCGCGAGCGCCTGAACGAGCGGCATCTTACCGCCCGACTTGCCGTAGTCGCTCTCCACACCCCAGACGGCTACGATCGTGTGCCGGTCGACGCCGAAGCGGCGCTCGGCCTCGGCCAGGGTGGCGGCATGGCGCCGGAGCATCGCCTGGCCCTCCGCCACCTTCTCCTCGTCCGTGAGGGTCGCGAGGTAGTCCCAGATCGGCGTCTTGAATTCCGGCTGGTTGTCCATGGCCTCGATCACCGCCATGTCGGGCTGGAGCCCGCGCGTCGCCCCGTCGAAAGTCGAAGCTGACACGCCCTTGGCGAGCGCCGCGGAGCGGAGGCCGGAGAGGCAGCCCCCGAAAGATTGCGCCGATGCGGCGACCGGAACGGCGAAGGCCGCGGCGGCGACGCAGATGGCGGCCAGGCGAGGCGTCATGGAGAGGCTCCGGTCAGAACCGGAGCACTGCACGACCGTATGGTTAATGTTTGGTGACCGACCGGCGCGCCGGGTCCCGCTCACTATGTCCCCGCTCACCCCGAGCGGTCCAGGGTCCCACGGCTACGCCCACGCGCGTCGGGCGAGCTTCGTCTCGTAGGACTCGATGGCGGCGGCCTTCTCCAGCGTGAGGCCGATATCGTCCAGTCCGTTGAGGAGGCAGTGCTTCCGGAACGGGTCGATGGCGAACGTGATGGACCCGCCGTCCGGGCCGTGGATCGTCTGGGCGGCGAGGTCTACGGTCAGCGTCGCGTTGGCGCCGCGGTCGGCATCGTCGAAGAGCTGTTCGAGCTGTTCGGGCGCGACCGTGATGGGCAGGACGCCGTTCTTGAAGCAGTTGTTGTAGAAGATGTCGGCGAAACTCGTCGAGATCACGCACCGGATGCCGAAATCGAGGAGCGCCCAGGGCGCGTGCTCGCGGGACGAGCCGCAGCCGAAATTATCGCCCGCGACCAGGATCTCGGCCCGCCGGTAGGCCGGCCTGTTCAGCACGAAATCCGGGCTCTCCGTGCCGTCGTCCCGGTAGCGTTCGTCGGCGAACAGGCCCGTGCCGAGACCCGTGCGCTTGATGGTCTTGAGGTAGTTCTTCGGGATGATGCGATCGGTGTCGACATTGGTGGCCCGCATCGGCGCGGCGACACCCGTCAGGGTCGTGAAGGGCTGCATCCCGTCCTCCCAAGCCGCCGGGAACGCGAGCCCCGGCCGTCACCTTCACGCATTAATCCGCTGCTAACCATGCCGGCGTCAGGGTGGCGAGAAGCGGCCTTGGCCGCTTCGAACCAAGGCGACGGGAGAGACCGCGGATGAACCGGCTCTCCCGCGCGACCTGGGGGCTCGCCGCCGGTCACTCGCCGCCGCCGGGCGATGCCGAGAACATCGCCTCCTTGCCGGGCTTGCCGTCCCAGTCCTTGGCGTCGGAGGGCGCGTCCTTCTTGTGAGTGATGTTCGGCCAGCTCTTGGCGTAATCGGCGTTCAGCTTCAGCCACGTCTCCAGCGCCGGCTCCGTATCCGGCTTGATCGCCTCGGCCGGGCATTCGGGTTCGCACACGCCGCAATCGATGCACTCGTCCGGATGGATGACGAGCATGTTCTCGCCCTCGTAGAAGCAATCGACGGGGCACACCTCCACGCAGTCCATGTACTTGCACTTGATGCAGTTCTCGGTGACGACGTAGGTCATCTCGCGCGCCTTGCTGGTTGTCCCGGCGCTTAGCGGGTGCACAACGGGCTGACAAGCGCACGAAGGTCGCGTCAGACCTCCTCGTAGAGCAGCCGCGCCTCCGGCGCCGGCCCGCGTCGCTCCCCGCCCGACACGACACGCACGACGACCGTCCTGCCGGGGGTCGCGACGGTCAGCACGTCGCCCGGACCGACGGGCTTCGCGGGCGCCTCCACCCGAATGCCGT
>CALMTJ010000025.1 GCA_937872715.1 uncultured Methylobacteriaceae bacterium | reverse complement strand
GGGCAAAGCGAGCAGCGCGTCGCGGCACTCGATGCCGTCGAGCTTCTCCAGGATCGGCTCCGGACGGTGCGTGAGGCCGTTGCGGATGCCCCATTGGATGTCGCCGATCCAGATCACAGTGCGGGCGAGCTCGGCCGCGAGGGGGTTGATCTCCAGGCCGAGAAGGATGCGCGGCCCGACCCGGGGCAGGACGCGGCCGAGCAGCATCGCCTCGCATTCGAGGAGCGCCCGGTATTCCAGGTCCTTCACGGCCTGGAGGGCGAGATAGAGGAAGTTGCCGGACCCGCAGGCCGGGTCGAGAATGCGAAAGGCGCAGAGCCGGTCCACGAAGGCGTCCCGGATCGCCTCCGCCCGTCCCCGGGCGGCGTCGAAGCGCTTGCCGAGGCTCTTTCCGCGCGCATCCTCCTCGAGGAGCGGCCGCATGATCGCCTCGATCCGGCCGCGCGCCTCCTCCCATTCCGCCCGGAGCGGGCGCACCACCACCGGCTCGACGATCAGCATGATCTTGTCCGGATCGGTGTAATGCGCGCCGATCTGGGCGCGCTTGTCCGGATCGAGGAAGCGCTCGAACAGCGTGCCGAAGATCGTCGGGTCGATCAGGTCCCACCGGAAGGAATGGAGCGCGACGAGAAGGCTGATCTCGTCGGGTTCGAGCGGCAGCGACAGGCGGCCGTCGAAGAGCCCGCCGTTGAACCAGCGGATCGCCGTGAGATCGAACTCGCCATCCTTCCGCTGCATCTCCGTGAAGAGCCGGTCGATGAAGCCGTTCGCCCGCGCCGGCCGCTTCTGGGCGGTGTCCAGGAGCTTGCGCAGGAGCCCCTCCGGCAGCAGCCCCACGCTGCTGGCGAAGAAGCAGAAGACGAGCTGGTTCACGAAATGGGCGACCGCCTCCCGGTCGTCGAGGTGCCGCTCCTGCAGGCGGTCGGAGATGTTCTGGAACTTGGCCGCCGCATCCCGGGTGAGCTGCGCCCGCGTGATCTTCGGGCGGAGCGCCTCCGGGTCGTGAAATACCGCCCGCAGGAGATTCAGCTTGTCGGGATCGAGCAGGTCCTCGATCTCGAACTCGTGCTTCTCCGTGACCGTGTTGGTCCAGCGCGTCTCGATCCGGAACCGGACGGTGTCGCAGACCACGTGGAGGGGCGGGTTCTCGAGCGCCGCCGCGTAATCCACGAGCTGCTTCATCGCGGCGTCGAGGTCCCGCCTGCGCTTCTTGTACTCCCAGGCGAAGAAGCCCTTCTTCCAGACATCGGCGAAGCCGTCGCCGCCGCCCGTCTTGGAGGCGCCCTTCTCGAAGGTGAACCACCTGCCGTCCGGGTCCGCCTCGGGCGGGGTCGGGTGGTCGAGGAGGCGGCAGAGGTCGATGAAATGCGCCTGGGCGGCCGCCCTCTCCGTGAGGGCGTTGTTCTTCCAGGTCGCGATGAACTGATGGGGCGTCATGAAGGACCTTGCCGGTTCCCTTCGCGATTCGCGGCGCCTTCGGCAAGCCGGACGGGCAGAAAGGACTGGACAACCGGGACGGGCGCCGCCCCTCAGGTAGACCCAGTCGCGCAGCCTCGTCATCGCGAGGAAGCGCAGGCGTGCCTCGCCTTGGATGGCCGAGGTCGGGGCGGGAGCGGCGAGCCTGAGGGTCCGCATCGCCGCCATCAGGCTCGCCGACGAAGTGTGTCGTCGCGGGACACGGGAGGGACGCGGCAAGCAACAAAGCGTTTACGCCCGCGACAAAGCGCGACAACGAGGACCGGTTATCACCTACCTCATCGGAAGGGCTCGCCGAGCCGAATGGAGGGCATCATGATCACTATCTCGACCATCGTCGCCGTCGGCACGGCCCTCGCGGTCACCCCCGCGCCGCTCCACAGGGAGGCCGGTCCGGGTCTCGGCTCGGCGGCGCCGGCCATCCTCCTCGACGACGTGCCGAGCGAGCGCGTGCTGCCCTCGGCGCCGTCGGTCCGGCTGAGTGGCCCGGACGGCTGCCGGGCGGAGCTCGCCGTCCCGCCGCCCGCCTGCCGCGGCGAGGGGGGTGACCGCGCCGGGTCGATCCGCGTGTCCGTGGTCCTGGCGCCGCGCTGATCGCCCTTCACCCCTCCGGAGGGGAGGTCACGAGATGAAGCGTCACGCCGAGATCCTGATCGTCGACGACGACGCCGACGTCGCGGACGGCTACCGCGAGTACCTGGCCAATCTCGGCCACGACGTGAGCGCCGTCGGCTCCGTCGGCGCCTGCGAGATCCATCTCGCATCCAGGAACGTGGACCTGATCGTGCTCGACCTCAACATGCCGGGCGAGAAGGGGCTCGACTACCTGCGACGGCTCCGCTCGACGAACGACGTGCCCGTTCTCATCATGACCGGGAACTCGGACATCTTCGACCGGGTGGTCGGCCTCGAGCTCGGCGCCGACGACTTCATCGTCAAGCCGATCGATCCGCAAGAGCTCGCCGCCCGCATCTCGGGCCTGCTCGACCGGTTCGGCCTGCAGCGTCGCATGTCCGTCAGGCTCGAGCGGGTGACGGTCGATTTCACCGCGGCCAGGCTCTTATGGCCGGCGGGACGGACGGAGCGGCTCGGCCCCGGCGAGGTCGCGCTCCTGCGCTACCTCGTCTCCCACCCCCGCGAGCTGCTCTCGCGCGAGACCCTGATGGACGAGGCGCCGGCGGACAGCCTGGACGTGAACGACCGCTCCATCGACACGCGGATCGGGCGTCTCCGGCGCAAGCTCGAGACGGACGCGATCGTCACGGTCCGCGGGCGCGGCTACATGTTCATCCCGCCCCACGGTGACGGCTAGGTGTCTGCGCCCTCGACGAGGCCGGTCGGGTCGCTCCCGCTGGGCTCTGGACGGCTGGGCTTTGTCCCGGACGAGCCGACACCCTCCCGACTCGGTTCGACACGCCCTCGGATGCTCCCGGTCACGTCGCGCCGGCTGCGATCACGCGGTTCGGATGCCGTGCCGCGCGTCAGCAGCGTCGCTGCGAAAACCCTCCGGATTCCGCGTCACGGTCGCGTCGGATCGAAATGACTCGAGAGCTGGTGTCCATAGCGCCCGTAATCCCGCTGCAACTGCTCGAGACCGGCCGCGAAAGCCGTGACCCGCTGCGGGAAACGCGTCTCGAACATGAAGGCGAGCGTCCCCTCGAGCTTGTGAGGCTTCAGCTCGACATTGCTGCCCTGCTCGAAGGCCTCCAGATCGGGTCCGTGCGGCAGCATCGAATTGTGGAGCGAGATGCCGCCGGGCAGGAAGCCCTGCGGCTTCGCCTCGTAGCGGCCGTAGATCAGCCCCATGAACTCGCTCATCACGTTCATGTGGTACCAGGGCGGCCTGAACGTGCTCTCGGCCACGAGCCACCGGTCCGAGAAGATGAGGAAGTCGACATTGGCGGTGCCGGGCGTCTCGGAGGGGGAGGTCAGGACGGTGAAGATCGACGGATCGGCATGGTCGAACAGCACCGGTCCGACCGGCGAGTAGCGCCGCAGGTCGTATTTGTAGGGCGCGTAATTGCCGTGCCAGGCGACCACGTCGAGCGGCGAGCGGTCGAGCTCGGCCGCCCAGAGCGATCCGCCCCATTTGACGATCATCTTCGAGGGCGTCTCCCTGTCCTCGTAGGCGGCGACCGGGGTGAGGAAGTCCCGCGGGTTCGCGAGGCAGTTCGCCCCGATGGGCCCGCGCTCGGGCAGCGAGAAGCTGCCGCCGTAATTCTCGCAGAGGTAGCCCCGCGCCGAGCCGTCCGGGAGCTCGACCCGGATCTTCACCCCGCGCGGGATGGTGGCGACCTCGCCCGGTTCCGCGTCGATGATCCCGAACTCGGTCCAGATCCGGAGCCGGCCCTCCTGCGGCACGACGAGCATCTCGGCATCGGCGTTGTAGAAATACTCGTCCCGCATGGAGCGGGTCGCGAGGAACACGTGCGCGCCCATGCCGGCCTGCGCGCCGGCATCGCCCGCCGTGGTGATCGTGTGCACGCCCTCGACGAAGGACAGCCCTTCGCCGGGAAGCGGGATCGGGTCCCAGCGCAGCGGCCCGAGCGGCACCTCGGCCCCCGTTTCGGGCGCCGTCCGCCAGAACCGCGCATCCGTCTTCCGGAACTGTCCCCAATGGGAGACGGTCGGGCGGATGCGATACAGCCACGAGCGCTCGTTCGTCGTGCGCGGCGCCGTGAAGGGGGAGCCCGAGAGCTGCTCGGCATAGAGCCCGTAGGGGCATCGCTGCGGCGAGTTGCGGCCGACCGGCAGGGCTCCCGGCAGCGCCTCCGTCTCGAAGCCGTTGCCGAAACCCGACATGTAGCCGGGCGTGATCGAGTTCGAGACCAGCCTCGGCTGAGCGAGTTCGCGGACGAGCGGGGATTGAATGTTCATAGGCCGGCTCCAGTGGTTTCGGCTCTTGGGCGACCGACCGTCGCGCTCGGGACGAATTTCATGGCAGAGGCACGACGCGCTGCTCGATGGCCCCGAACACGGATGCCCCGTCCGGGCCGCTCATCTCGATGCGGACGACGTCGCCGAAGCGCAGGAACGGCGTGCGCGGCGCGCCTTCGTCGAGCGTCTCGATCACGCGGCGCTCGGCGATGCAGCAGGAGCCCGCGGCACGGTCCCGGTTCGAGACCGTGCCGGCGCCGACGATCGTGCCGGCCCCGAGCGCACGGGTCCGGGCCGCATGCGTGATCAACGCCGGGAAGTCGAACGTCATGTCGATCCCGGCATTCGGGGCGCCGAAGCGCTCGCCGTTGAGGTCCACGGCGAGGGGCAGGTGAACCTTGGTGCCGTCCCAGGCGACGCCGAGCTCGTCGGGGGTGACGGCCACCGGCGCGAAGGCCGTGGACGGCTTGCCGTGCAGGAAGCCGAACCCCTTGGCGAGCTCGTCCGGGATGAGGCCGCGCAGGGACACGTCGTTCAGGATCACGACGAGCCGGATCGCGGCCTCCGCCTGCTCCCGCGTCGCTCCGAGCGGCACGTCGTCCACGACCACCGCGACCTCGGCCTCGAAATCCGCGCCCCAGCCGGCCTCGTCCCCGACCGGGATCGGGTCCCGACAGCCGAGGAAGGTGTCCGACCCGCCCTGATACATGATCGGATCGGTCCAGAACGAGTCCGGCATCGGAACGCCGCGCGCGCGCCGCACGAGCTCGATGTGGTTCACGTAGGCCGAGCCGTCGACCCAGCCGTAGGCGCGCGGCAGGGGGGGCGCGGCTTGCGTCGGGTCGAAGGCGAACGCGTCCTCCGCCTCGCCACGCTCCAGGCGCCCGGCGAGGGCGGACAAGGCCGGCGCGACGCGCGCCCAATCGTCGAGCGCGGCCTGCAGATTCGGCGCCACGGCCTCGGCCAGGACCGCGCGGGAGAGGTCGCGCGACACGACGACGAGCTCGCCGTCGCGCCCGCCGCGCCGGAGGGTCGCGAGCTTCATTCGGCCGCGACGACGCCGCGCTTCATCTGGTCGCGCTCGATCGCCTCGAACAGCGCCTTGGCGTTGTTGTTGCCGAAGCCGTCATTGCCGCGCCGCTCGATGAACTCGAAGAAGATCGGGCCGACCAGGTTCTTGGAGAAGAGCTGGAGCAGCACGTTCCAGGAGCCGTCCTGCTCCCGGTCGCCGTCGATCAGGATGCCGTTCGACCTGAGCCGAGCCACGTCCTGGCCGTGCCCGGGCATGCGCTCGTCGACGCCCGCGTAGTAGGAATCCGGGATCTCCATGAGGGGGATGCCGCTCTCCGCGATCTTCTCGACGCTCCTGTTGAGGTCGTGGCTGAGCAGCGCTAGGTGCTGCACGCCTTCGCCGTTATACTGGTCGATATATTCCTGGATCTGCGACCCGGGGTCCGTCGGCTCGTTCACCGGGATGCAGATCCTGTTGCAGGGGCTCTTCATCGCCCGGGTGCGGAGACCCGTCTTCTGCCCCTTCGTGTCGAGGTAGAAGACCTCGCGGAAGTTGAAGGCGTCGCGGTAGAACGCCGCCCAGCGCTCCATGTTGCCTTCCATGACGTTGTGAGTGAGGTGGTCGAGCTCGACGAAGCCGACGCCGGGAACCTGCGGCAGGGTCTCGCCCGCGAGCGGGATGAACTCGTTCGCCTTCACGCGCTCCTCCGTCTCCCGGGTCATGAGGTAGAGGAGGCTGTGGCCGATGCCGTCCATGGCGGGCGCGTCGACGGTCAGGTCGCCGCGGTCGCCGTCGTAATAGACGATGCCGTTGGCGGCCGCGCGCTCGCAGGCGAACGTCTCGTCGGCGATCCGGAACGAGATGGCCGAGATGCACGGGCCGTGCGCCTTGGCGAAGTTCACGCCGTAGGTCGACGGGTCGCTGTTCAGGAGGATGTCGATCTCGCCCTGGCGCCAGAACGAGACGGCGCGGCTGCGATGATCCGCGATGTGCTCGAATCCGAGCCGTCCGAGAAGGCTCGCGATCGGCGCGACGTCGACGGCGCTGAACTCGATGAAGGGGATCCCGTCCGTCCCGACAGGATTGTCGTGGGGCTTGTCCCACCGATGCATCTCGACCGGAACGCCCATGATCCACCCTCCCTGCCGCCGGCCTATGCCGCCGATCTCAATGCTTTCATAATGAAAATGTTTCGGCCTGAAAGTCAACTGCCGTCCCTTGCCGGGCCGTGTGGAGCAGGCAGTCTCCCGCCTCGCTCCGGGCGGCGCGGCGCAGGCAGACGACGCGGCCCGCCGCGTTCGCGACGAACGTCCGGGGCGGCCGATCGACGTCGAACGGCGCGTGCAGCCAGCCCAACACCTCTCCTTCCCCGACACGCTGCCCGAGTGTCACGGCAGGCTCGAACAGGCCGGGGCCGGGCGCGTGAAGGAAAGCTTCGGGCCCGCCGACATCCAGCACTTCGGAACCCGGCTCCCCCTCGCCCCCGGGCTCGAGCAAGCCCCAATGCGCGAGCACGCGCCGGATGCCGGCACGCGCGAGGGCGGCGCGTTCAGGATTCGTCCCGCCGCCGCCGCCGAGTTCCGTCGCGAGATTCGGGATGCCGCGGCGTGCCGCCGCCCCGCCCAGCGAGCGCTCGAAGCCGGGCAGCCTCGCGAAGCGCAGGATCAGCGGCGCTCCGAACGCCCGTGCGGCCGCGAGCTGGCGCGCCGCCACGTCGGGATCCTCCGATGCGCCCAGGATGGCGCATGGCTCGTAGAGCAGCGACGATCCGCCCGAATGCAGGTCGAGCACGGCGTCGCAGCGCGGAAGGAGGAGGTGCTCGATCGCGTGTGCGAGGAGCTCGGTCGGCGTGCCGTCCGGCTTCCCGGGAAACGCGCGGTTCAGGTTGCCGCCGTCCAGGGGCGACGTGCGAAGGCCTGCCTCGACGGCCGGACGGTTGGCCGCCGGCAGGATGATGACCTGTCCGCCGACCTCGTCCGGCTGGAGCTCGCGGGCGAGCTCGCCCGCGGCGATCAGGCCCTCGACCTCGTCGCCGTGATTGCCGGCGACGACCAGCACGGTCGGCCCGTCGCCGCCCTTCACGGAGACGAGCGGGACCTCGATCCGGCCATACGCGGACTCGTTCGGCGAGTGGGGGACGAGCAGCGCGCCGACGTGACGGCCGGTTCGGTCGAGCTCGGCCGCGACCCGGACCGGGTTTCCCGTCAGGCGAGGAGCAGCGCGTCGTCGGAGATCGTTTCCCCTCGGACGCGCTCGAACAGCGCGAGGAGATCGGGCACGTCGAGCGCCGCGCGCTCGGGGCCGGCGACGTCGAGCGCGACCTTGCCTTCGTGCATCATCACGGTCCGGTCGCCGTGGTCGAGCGCCTGGCGCATGGAATGCGTCACCATGAGCGTGGTCAGGCGGTCCCGCCCCACGATCTCGTCCGTCAGGCGCAGCACGAAGGCAGCCGTGCGCGGATCGAGCGCCGCCGTGTGCTCGTCGAGGAGCAGCACCTTCATGGGCTGCATGGCGGACATGACGAGGCTCGCGACCTGCCGCTGCCCTCCGGAGAGGAGGCCGATACGGTCGCCGAGCCGGTTCTCGAGGCCGAGGCCCAGCCGTGCGAGCCCCTCCCGGCACCGCGCCCTGAGCGCGGCGTTGGAGGCGGGCCGCAACCCGCGCGCTCGCCCGCGGCCGGCCGCGAGGGCGAGGTTCTCCTCGATCGTGAGCGCATCGCACGTCCCGGCCAGCGGGTCCTGGAACACGCGCGCCACGAGCGGAGCGCGGCGGTGGCCCGGCCAGTCCGTCACGTCCGTCCCGTCGATGAGAACCTGTCCGCGATACGGGCGGACGTCGCCGGACAGCGTGTTGAGAAGCGTCGACTTGCCGGCGCCGTTCGATCCGATGACGGTCACGAACTGGCCGGCCGGTATCGAGAGGTTCACGGCGTCGAGCGCGCAACGTTCGTCGGGCGTGCCGGCGCCGAACCGGACGGTGACGGCCCGGATCTCGATCATCGCGCCGTGCCCCGGACGGTGACGGCCATGTCGCGCCGCTCGCGGGAGCGGCGGCTCACGGCCCGACGGAAGCGCGGCACGACGAGCGCGCCCGTGACCAGCACTGCCGTGATCAGGTTGAGATCCTGGGCCTTGAGCCCGAGCACGTCGGCGTTGAGCGCAACGGCGATCACCATCCGGTACAGCACGGAGCCCAAAGCGGCACCGATCACGGCGAGCAGCACGGTGCGCGGCCCGACGAGGCTCTCGCCGACGATGACGGACGCGAGGCCGATCACGATCGTGCCGATGCCCATGGACACGTCGGCCGCGCCCTGGCTCTGCGCGAACAGCGCGCCGGCGAGGGCCGCGAGGCCGTTGCTCATCGCGATGCCGAGGATCGTGAGCCGCTGCGTATCGATGCCGTTCGCCGCCGCCATGCGGGCATTGTTGCCCGTCGCCCGCATGGCGAGCCCGATCTGCGAGCGCAGGAACAGGACGAGGAGCGCGCCGACGGCCAGCAGGATGACGAGGAAGAGGAGCGGCAGGAGATAGGGTGCGCCGACGAACCGGTTCTCGACGGCGGTGACGATCGTGCGCTCGCCGATCAGCGCGATGTTGGGGCGGTCCATCACCCGCAGATTGATGGAGAACAGCGCGATCATCATCAGGATGCTGGCGAGGAGATGCAGGATCCCGAGCCGGACCGACAGGAAGGCCGTCAGCGCGCCCGCGGCCATCCCGGCCCCGATGGCGAGGGCGGTCGCCAGGAAGGGATCCACGCCCCGGATGATGAGGACGCCCGCGACCGCGGCGCCCAGCGGGAGCGTGCCGTCGACCGTCAGGTCCGGCAGGTTCAGGACCCGGAAGGACAGATAGACGGAGAAGGCCACGAGACCGAACAGGAGTCCGATCTCGGCCGCGCCGAGGAGAGCGTAGAGGCTCATGGCGAGCGCCCGGCGCGCTTAGTCGACGACGCGCTTCGCCGTCTTCAGGATGCTCTCCGGCACCTTGACGCCGATCGCGGTCGCGATCCGCCGGTTGACGGCGCTGTCCGGGTCGTTCGGAACGAAGACCGGGATGTCGCCGGCCTTCTCGCCGGCGAGGATGCGCTTGGCCATGGAGGCGGCGACCTTGCCGCTGGCATAGTAGTCGATGCCGACCGCCGCGAGCGCGCCGCGGTCGACGTTCAGCGTGTCGGTGCAATAGACGGGTATCTTCGATTCGACGCTGAAGCGCTGGACAATCTCGAAGGTGGACACGACCGTGTTGTCGTTCGGGACGTAGATCGCCTGCACCTTGCCCGCGAGACTCTGGAGCGCGCCCTGCACGTCCGTCGCGCGCTGCACGGTCGCCTCGACGTAGCGCCAGCCTTTGCCGGCCGTCTCCTTCTTGAAGGTGTCGGCCTGGGCGCGGGAATTGGCCTCGCCGGCATTGTAGACGATGCCGACCGCCTTCAAGTCGGGCGTGAGCTGGTCGATGAGGCCGATGAGAGGTGCGAGCGGCGCGCTGTCGCTCGTGCCGGTCACGTTCGCGCCCGGCTTCTCGTAATTGGTGACGAGCTTGGCCCCGAGGGGATCGCTGATGGCGGAGAAGACGATCGGGATGTCGCGGATGGAGGCGACCATGGCCTGCGCGACCGGCGTCGACAGGGCGACGATGACGTCCGGCCGGTCCCCGGCGAACTTCCGGGCGATCTGGTTCGCGGTGACCGGGCTGCCCTGCGCGCTCTGGGTCTCGACGGCGACGCCCGCCTCCGGCGTGAGGCCGAGCTCGCGAAGCCCGTCGATCACGCCCTTCATGGCGCGGTCGAGCGCCGGATGCTCGACGAAGGTCGCGACGGCGACGCGCTTCTCCGCGGCATGCGACGTCGTCGCCGCAAGGCATGCAGCCAGTCCGACCAGGGCCCCGAGCGCCGATCTCATTTCCATCCTCCCGTCACGTGTGTTGGCCTCAACCGGGCGCGGGCAGGATATTTCGTTTTGAAACTATTGCAAGACGTAATAGTATCGCCGAGCGGGCGGGAGACGGATCGTGAGCATTTCCGCGAGGCGGATGGGCGACGAGCAGCCCGACCCGGACGACGGATCCGCCGTGCTCGACCTCGACGCGTGGCTGCCGTATCGCTGCTCGGTCGTCGCCAACCGCGTGAGCGCGTGCCTGCAGGGCATGTACGGCGAGCGGTTCCAGCTCTCCGTCCCGGGCTGGCGCGTGATGGCCGTGCTCGGGCGGCATGCGCCCTTGTCGGCAAAGGATGTCGGCGAGAGGACCGCGATGGACCAGGTCCAGGTCACGCGCGCCGTGAACCAGATGGCATCCGTCAACCTGATCAGCCGGCGCGTGGACCCGTCTGATCGCCGGCGGGTCGTGCTGCGCCTGAGCCGGAGAGGTCAGGACGCCTACGCGGAGATCGTTCCGGTCGCGCAGAGGATCGAGCGGGAGATCCTGGGGATCCTGAAGCCGGTCGAGGTCGAGCAGCTCTCGTCGCTCATGGAGAAGGTTCGGAGCCGCGCGGAGGACGTCCTGCCGGAGGGAGTCGATTGGCGCTCGTTCATGGACGACGCTCTCCGGGGCGAGCCGGGGACGAGTCCTCCGCCTCGCGTCGTGTCGCGTCCCGTGGCCGTGAAGGAGCCGGCGCGTGCGGCGGGCGTGAAAGCGTCGAGGAGGCGGCCGGCGGCGGCTCGTCCGAGCCGGAGCCTCGCCTGACCGGCCGCGCGTCGGCGGGCCGGTCAGGGGCGTGCGGCCGGCGAGAGGATCTCCGCAGCCGGTGGCCCGTGCGTGCTACACAAGCCGGTCGGGGCACGATCCCCGCCGGCGTCGAGGGAGGTGCCTGACGTGACCTTGCCAGATCTCACACGCCGCCGCGTGCTCGGCGGAACCGCTCTCGTTGCCGCGACCGCGCCCGTCTTCCGCGCGCGGGCCGCCTCCCGGTCGGTCCGCATCGGCGTGCTCACCGACACGTCCGGACCCTACAGCGACAGCGGCGGCGCAGGCTCGATCACCGCCGCCAACCTGGCGGTCCAGGATTTCGGCCGGACCGTGCTCGGACGCGAGGTCGAGGTGGTCTCGGCGGATACGCAGAACAAGCCGGACGTCGCGAGCGCCATCGCCCGCTCCTGGTACGACGACGGCGTGGACGCGATCGTCGACCTGCCGGTGACGCCCATCGCCGCAGCCGTCCAGCAGGTTGCGCGCGAGAAGGGCCGCACCGTGATGATCACGGCGGCGGTGGTGAGCGAGTTCACGGCCAAATCCTGCTCGCCCGTGAGCTCCCACTGGGCGGACGACACGCATTCCATGGCGAGCGCGACCGGCAAGCTGCTGACCGGCGCCGGAAAGCGCTCGTGGTTCTTCATCTCGGTCAATTTCAGCTACGGCGAGGCGATGCAGGCCGAGGCCGCCCGGGTCATCGAGGCGAATGGCGGGAGAGTGCTCGGGAGCACGAAGTTCCCGATCGGCAACAGCGATTTCTCCTCGCAGATCCTGCAGGCGCAGAGCTCCGGGGCGGACATCGTCGGGCTCGCGGCGGCCGGCGGCGACCAGGTGACGCTGATCAAGCAATGCGGGGAGTTCGGCCTGACGGGCGGCAAGACCGAGCTCGGCGGTTTTCTGATCTACATCACGGATATCCACGCGCTCGGCCTCCCGGCGGCGCAGGGGTTGAGCTTCCCGGCGAGCTATTACTGGGACCAGAACGACGAGGCGCGCACCTTCGGGAAGCGCTTCATGGTCGAGCGGAACGCCATGCCGACCCAGAACCAGGCCCTGATCTATGCCGGCACCACCCACTTCCTCCGGGCGATGGCGCAGGCCGGCACGGACGATCCGCTGGCGGTCAACAAGGCGATGCGGGCCATGCCGATCCGCTTCTTCGGACGCCCCGCCACGATGCGGGCCGACGGACGGGTCCTCTACGATGTGAACCTGTACCGGGTGAAGCGTCCGGCGGAGAGCCGGGGAGCCTGGGACTACTTCGCTCCGCTCGGCAGCATACCGGCCGCCGAAGCGTTCCTGCCGATGAACCCGACCTGCGCGATCATGTGATCGCCGGCCGCCGCGCGGAGCCGCCTGACCACTGAAGGGTTACCGGCGCTACGTGCGAAGGGCGCCGGCCCCGCCGGCGGCCAGACCGGCGGGGGGCTCAGCGAGGTTCCCGGAGAGGAGCGTGCCGACCCGGATGGTCGGCGAGCGGAGAGACAGGTGGAGACGGAGTCCACATCGATGCACCCCATCCTCGCCGGCATGGCGGCCTACCGGGACGAACTGGTCGCCATCCGGCGGGACATCCACGCCTATCCGGAGCTCGGGTTCGAGGAGGTCCGCACCACGGGCATCGTGGCCGACAAGCTGCGCTCGTGGGGCCTCGCGGTGACGGAGGGCGTCGGGCTGACCGGCGTCGTGGCTACGCTGACCGGACGCCGCCCCGGCCAGGGCGCCATCGCGCTCAGGGCCGACATGGACGCCCTCTCGATCCGCGAGGAGACCGGCCTCCCGCACGCGTCGCGTATCCCGGGTACGATGCACGCCTGCGGCCATGACGGTCACACGGCGATGCTGCTCGGCGCGGCCCGCTATCTCGCCGAGCACCCCGACTTCGCCGGCGAGGTCCATTTCGTCTTCCAGCCGGCCGAGGAGGGGCGCGGCGGCGCGGTCAGGATGCTGGAGGACGGGCTGTTCTCGCGCTTCCCGTGCGATGCCGTCTACGGGATGCACAACCGGCCGGGACTGCCGGTCGGCCAGTTCGCGCTCCGGCCGGGCCCCGCGATGGCGGCGGCGGATTTCTGGACCGTGACGTTCCACGGCACGGGTGGCCACGGCGGCTCGACGCCGCATCTGGCGACGGACACCACGATTTCTGCGGCCCATTTCATCCTGGCGCTGCAGAACGTCATCGGGCGCGACGTCCCGGCGATGGAGCCGGCCGTCGTCAGCGTCGGCTCGGTCAACGGCGGCTCGCCCTTCTCGCCGAACGTCATGCCGTCGGAGGTGGTGATCACCGGGACGACCCGAACCTTCTCGGACGAGATGCAGGCTCTGATGCGGCGCCGGATGAAGGAGCTCGCCGAGGCCCATGCCGGCGCGCAGGGCTGCACGGCCGAGGTGGAGTGCCATGGGCTCGGGCCGGTCCTGGTGAACGATCCGGAGCACACGACGGTCGCGGCACGGGCGGCCGCGGCGCTCGTCGGCGAGGCGGCCGTCGATTCGGCGTTCCGGCCGATCACCGGGGGCGAGGATTTCGCCGACATGCTCCGGGCGAAGCCAGGGTCCTTCATCTTCATCGGCAACGGAGTCGCGGCCGACGGCAGCTCACATGCCCTCCACACCCCGCATTACGACTTCAACGACGACATCCTGACGCTTGGCGCTTCCTATTGGGTCAGCCTGGTCCAGCAGGAGCTTGCCGGCGTGTGACGGACCTCGCCGGAGGGTCGATCGATCGCCGGTCGGCCGGCGCTCGGATAGCGGTCGTCGAACCGATTCACGGGATCTCCTCGGGGGCGAGGCCGAGCGTGGGAGCCTGTTCCCGCTCTCCGTGATCAGCACGAAATCTTCCGTGCTAGCAGGCGCCCTCGGCGTCGAAGGTCATCGGCTCGATGTTGATCGCCATGCCGGCCGCGAGAGGCGTCTTGTCGCCCGGCCGGATCATCGGCGCTTCGTGCAGCTCGACCCCGAAGGAATGCCCGAAATCGGCAGCTAGCAGGCGAGCCCGCGCGTCTCGAATGGCGTGCCGGCAGGTGACGTCCGCGAAACAAAAATCGAGATGTCGCGGGACCGGGTGGGCAACAACCGAAACATCCATCCCCGAGAACGATCTCACTGGTCAACGACATCTCGGCAGGAGGCTCGATCATGTTCCGCTTCTCCCATCTCCGTCCGCAGCATCTTGCGCCGACGCTCATCGCCTGCGCGGCCGCATCGGCCGTCCTGGCGATCGGCGCCGAGCGGGCTCAGGCCGCGCCTCCCGTCCACAAGAACGACGGGCGCTGGAGCATCGAGGTCATCACGGACAAGGGCGATTGCGATCGGGCCTACCGCTATTCCGTGCTGATCGAGAAGGGCGAGGCCCGCTACGGCGGTTCCGAGCCGATCACGGTGAACGGCAAGGTGGCGCCGAATGGCGGCGTCCGGGGCAGCATCGCCTACGGCGACAACCGGGCGGACGTCGCGGGCAGGCTTGCGGACGGGTGGGGCTCGGGAGAATGGACATGGGCGGGCAGCCGCTCCTGCTCCGGCCACTGGAACGCCGAGCGGCGCGGCTGACCCCCTCGGCCACACGCACGAACCTGGAGCACGATCATGCCCGTCTCGCGGCGCCTCTTCGGCCTGTCCGGCCTGTCTCTCGCCCTCGCGTCCGCAAGCGTCGGACCGGCCGCGGCCCGCGTCCGCCCCGACGAACCCGCCAAGCGGACGCCGGAACGCGCCGAGCTCCAGCCGGGCGATCTCGAGGCGACGACGATCGCCGGCATCGCGGACGCCCGCTTCATGGCGGACGATCCGGCCCGCTACATGGCGGCGCTCGGCACGGACCCCGTCCTCGGGCGGGATCCCTGGCTGGCGCTGTCCGGCGGTGGCGAGAACGGCGCCTACGGGGCGGGCCTTCTCGCCGGGTGGAGCGACGCGGGGAGCCGCCCGGCCTTCTCCGTCGTCACCGGGATCAGCGCGGGGGCGCTCATCGCCCCCTTCGTCTTCGCAGGCCCGAGATGGGACGACGGCCTGCGCGCCGCTTTCGAGACCCTCAACGCCGCGGAGGTGTTCGAGTTCGGCGGAACGAAGGAGAGCCTGCTGGACAGCTGGCCGCTCGCCCGGCTGATCGCCAAGCAGATCACGCCCGAGCTCCTCGCCGACGTGGCGGCCCGCCACCGGGAGGGACGCCGCCTCCTCGTGCTGACCACGAGCGTCGATCCGAGCCTCGGGCAGAATCAGTATCCGTTCC
>CALMTJ010000024.1 GCA_937872715.1 uncultured Methylobacteriaceae bacterium | reverse complement strand
CGGCGCCGCGGCTCGGCCTCATCCCCTCCGAGCAGGAGATCGGCTCGCCCGCCTGCCGGGACATCCTCGAGGACGTGGCGCGCGGCGCCCGCGCGGTGTTCAACTCGGAGCCGGGGCGGCCGTCCGGCAACGTCGTCACCGGCCGCAAGGGTGGCGTGTTCGCCGAATGCGAGATCTTCGGCAAGGCCGCCCATTCCGGCGGCTCGTTCCCGGACGGGATCAGCGCGGTCATCGAGGCGGCCCACAAGATCCTGGCGCTCTCCGCCATCACCGACCTGGAGGCCGGCGTGACGCTGAACGTCGGCCTCGTTTCCGGCGGGCAATCCGTCAACACGGTCGCGCCCTCGGCCAGGCTCGGGATCGACCTCCGCTACATCGAGCCGCCGCAACGGGCCGCCGCGATGGTCCGGATGGAGGAGATCGTGGCGGCCGCGACCGTGCCCGGCACGCGCGCCACGCTGGCGATCAAGGGCGAGTTCCTGCCGCTCGTCCCCGACGAGCCCTCCAGGGCCTTGTTCGACGCTTATCGGGGCGCGATGGCCGATCTCGGCGAGACGGTGGAGGGGGAGTTCTCGGGCGGATGCGCCGATTCAGGCTTCACGTCGGGCGTCGGCTGCCCGACGCTGTGCTCCGTCGGGCCGATCGGCGGGCGGGCGCATTCGCCGGAGGAGTACCTGGAGATCGTCTCGCTGGTCCCGCGCGCGCAGGGCGTGGCGCTCGCCATCGCGCGGCTCGGATGACGATGCCCGGCCGCGCCGCGATGGCGGCCGGGCAAGATGGGCGCGACCCGGCCGACCCGGCCGACCCGGCCGACCCGGCCGACGGTACGGCCTCGACCGACCGCGGGAGCGCAAGACTCGATTAGGGCTTGTCGGCGATTGTGCTCCCGCGGCGTGGACCGGTCGTTGCTCCGTCCCGCGCCCATTCGGCCAGGAACATCGTGTTCGACCAAGCACCGAACGAAGCCGACCGGCTCGCCGCCCTCCGCAGCCTCGCGATCCTGGACAGCCCCGCGGAGGCTCATTTCGACGCGGTATGCCGTCTCGCCCGAAACCTGTTCGGGGTGCCCATCTCCCTGATCTCCCTCCTCGAGGAGGAGCGGCAATGGTTCAAGGCCAAATGCGGCACGGACCTGGACGGCACGCCGCGGGCGGACGCGTTCTGCAACCACACGATCCTGTCCGACGATGCGCTGGTGGTGGAGGACGCCACGATCGACCCGCGCTTCCACGCGAACCCGCTGGTCCGCGGCGAGCCCGGCATCCGCTTCTACGCCGGCGTGCCGCTCACGCTGCGGCCCGGCATCCGCATCGGCACGGTCTGCATCATCGACACCGCTCCGCGCGCGTTCTCGACGGAGGAGACCCGCAAGCTTCGCGACCTGGCCGAGATCGTCCTCGCCCATCTCCGGCTGCACGACACCGCGCAGGCTCACACGGCGGAGCTCGATCGCAGCAGGCGATTGTCGTCGGACTTGCGCGCCGCCCACGACCTCCTGCGGATGACCCTCGAGAATCTGGACCAGGGCATGGTCCTGTTCGATCCCGACATGAAGGTGCGCCTGTACAACGGCCGCGCGCGCGAGATCCTCGACCTGCCGGCCGAGATCCTGTGCGAGGGGACCACCTACGGGACCATCAACGCCTACCAGGTCGCGCGGGGCGAGTTCCGGTCCAACCCGAGCCACCTCGCCGCCGCGCTCGAGGTCGGCACGATCGAGAGCCTGCCCGAACGCTACGAGCGCCTGCGCCCGAACGGCACCAGCCTGGAGGTGCGGATCCTGCCGCTCGCCGACGGCAGCCACATGCGGACCTATATCGACACGACGCGTCACCGCGAGATCGAGCGCGCGGTGCGGGAGAGCGAGGCCCGCTACCGGGCGCTGGCGGAATTCGCCTCCGACATGATCGTCCGGCGCACGATCGACGGCCGGGGCAATTACGTCTCGCCCGCGTCCCTGGAACTGCTCGGCTACCGGCCGGAGGAGCTGTCGCCGTCGCGGCTGGCCGAGGCCCTCCATCCCGACGACCGGGAGCGAGCCCTCGAGGTCAGGTCGGCGCTGGGCGAGGGGCGGATCGAGCGGGCCCGCATCTCCTACCGGCTCCGGCACAAGGACGGCCGGTGGATCTGGGTCGAAGCGCAGGCGCGGCTCGTGCGCGACGAGGCCGGCCGTCCGCTCGAGACGATCACCGCCATGCGCGACATCAGCGAGCGGGTGGCGGCCGAGGAGGCCCTGCGCGACAGCGAGGAACGGCTGGGCCTCGCCCTCGACAGCGGCAGCGACGGGCTGTGGGACTGGTGCGTCACCTCCGACGAGGTGACCTGCTCGCCGCATTGGTTCGCCATGCTCGGCTACGCCGACGGCGAGATCAGCGTGTCCGGCCGTTCCTGGGAACGTCTCATCCACCCCGAAGACGTCCGGGCCGTGCGCGCCGGCGTCATCGATCACATGAGGGGCCGGACGCCGTTCTACGAATGCGAGTACCGGCTGCAGAAGAAGGACGGCAGCTATGTCTGGACCCTCGTGCGCGGCAAGGTCGTGGCGCGCGATCCGGCCGGCCGAGCGCAACGCATGGTCGGCACCCATCTCGACATCGAGCGCCGCAAGATGGCCGAGGGGCAGATCGCCCACATGGCGATGCACGACGCGCTCACGGGCCTGCCCAACCGTGTCCTGTTCCGCGACAGGCTGGACCAGGAGCTCGCGAGCGTCCGGCGATACGGGGGCGATTTCGCGGTGCTCGCCTGCGACCTCGACCGCTTCAAGGCCGTGAACGACACGCTCGGCCATTCCATCGGAGACGCTCTGCTGCGCGCGATCGCCGACCGGTTGCGCTCGGTCGTCCGCGAGAGCGACACGGTCGCGCGCCTCGGAGGCGACGAGTTCGCGCTGATCCTCGCGCGCCGCGACGGCCCGCAGAACGCGAGCCTCGTGGCGCAACGGGTGATCGAGGCGGTCGGCCGGCCCGTCGATCTCGACGGGCATCTCGTTCAGGTCGGCATCAGCATCGGCATCGCGATCGGGTCACCGCACGGATACGGCTCGACGGAGGGCGGCTCGTTCGGCCCGGATGCCGACGCCCTCTTCAAGAATGCCGACATCGCCCTCTACCGCGCCAAGACCTCCGGCCGGAACACCTTCAGCTTCTACGAGCCCGGCATGGATGCCGAGGTGGCCGCCCGCACCCATCTCGAGCGCGAGCTGCGGACGGCTTTGCGCCAGGGCGGCTTCACGCTGCAGTTCCAGCCGCGCCTGCACCTCGCGAGCGAGGCGACGGGCGGCTTCGAGGCGTTCCTGCGCTGGGATCACCCGACGCGCGGCCTGATCTCGTCGGGGGACTTCGTCCCGCTCGCCGAGGAGACCGGGATCATCTTCGCGCTCGGCGCCTTTGCCCTGTCCGAGGCCTGCCGGGCGGCGGCGGGCTGGCCGGACGGATTGGGCGTGGCGGTCAACATCTCGGCGGCGCAGTTCCGGCAGCCGGGACTGGAACAGGCCGTCGCGGACGCGCTCGCATCGTCCGGGCTCGCCGCGCACCGCCTGGAGCTCGAGATCACGGAGAGCGTGCTGATCCAGGACAGCGCGGTCACGCTCGGCTGCCTTCACCGGTTGCGGGATCTCGGCGTGCGGATCGCGCTCGACGGGTTCGGCACCGGCTATTCGTCCCTGAGCAACCTCCGCCAGTTCCCGTTCAACAGGGTCAAGCTCGACCATACCTTCATCCACGACATCTCCGATCCGAACACGGCCGCGATCGTCGGGGCGATCGTGGGCATCTGCCAGCAGCTCGGCGCCGCGGTCACGGCCGAGGGCGTCGAGACGCCGGAGCAGCTGGCGGCCGTGCGGCGGGCGGGCTGCACCGACGTGCAGGGCTATCTCTTCAGCAAGCCCCTCTCCGCGGCCGATGCCCTCGCCTTCGCCCGAGCGCGGCCGAACGCGGGACGGTTGGCGGCGTAGGGCGCTCGACGCCCTCCGGCGGGCCGGGAAGGCGAGCCGCCGCGAACGGCCGCGCGTGACGGGGCCGCATCACGAGCCGGCGGTTCGAGATCGAGCATGAGCGCCCAGGCGCACGAGACGGCCGTGTCGAACGACATCCATCCCATCCCGGGGGTCCGCTGGTCGACGACGAGCCGAGCGTGCGGATGCCGGTCAGGGAGGTCCTGGAGGATCTCGGCTACGCGGCCATCGAGGCGGGGACGGCCCGTCCGGCCTCGACGTGCTGCGGTCTGCATGCGGGTCGCTTTCCTCGCCTCCGACGTCGGCCTGCCGGGCGGGATGAACGGCCGTCAGATGGCGGGACGCGGCCCGCACCGTGCGGCCGGACCTGAAGGTGCTGTTCATCACCGGCTACGCGGAGAACGCGGTGGTCGGCAACGGCCACCTCGCTCCGGGCCTGCACGTGTTGACGACGCCCTTCGCCGTGGAGGCGCCTGCGAACAGCATCCGGACCCTCATCAGGGCAGGTGATCGGCAGCACGGCCGGACGCCGCCGCCGCCGGGCGGCAGGCTTGCCGGAACGGGACGTTGCCGCGATAGAGCGGGCCGGCCGCGCTCGGGGACGATCCGCGATGGAGCAGATTCACGGTAGGCCGATCGGGCTTCGCCGCTCCTCGCTCGCGCTCCTCGCGGGCGAGACCCGGATCCCGGGCTACGATCCGGCGGCCGTCACGCCCGGGATCGTCCATCTGGGCCTCGGCGGCTTCCACCGGGCTCACATGGCCCGCTACACCCACGACGTGATGGAAGGGGACGGCGCGGCGCTCGCCTGGGGCATCCTGGGCGTCGGCCTGATGCCTGACGATCGGTCGATGATCGAGGACCTCGCCGGGCAGGACGGGCTCTACACCCTCGTCGAGCGCGAGGCGGAGGAGGCGCTCGCGACCGTCATCGGCTCGCTCGCGGGCGTGCACTACGCGGGAAACTCGACGGCCGCGCTGCTGGCGGCCATCGACGATCCGGCGATCCGCATCGTCAGCCTCACCGTCACGGAGAACGGCTATTGCCTCGACCCGGCGACGAAGCGGCTCGATCCTTCCCACCCGCTCGTGCAGGCCGACCTGGCGCGGCCGGGCGAACCCCGCAGCGCGGTCGGCGTCCTGGTCGAGGCGCTCCGCAGACGGCGCGAGGGCGGGCGACCGGCCTTCACGCCGCTCACCTGCGACAACATCCAGGCGAACGGACACGTGCTGCGGGACGCGGTCCTGGCTCACGCCCGGCTGCGCGACGAGGCGCTCGCCGATTGGATCGCCCGGGAGACGCGCTTCCCGAGCACCATGGTGGACCGCATCACGCCCCGGACGACGGACGGGGATCGCGAGACCGTGTCGCGGCTCCAAGGCATCGCCGACCGGCGTCCGGTCGTGTGCGAGCGCTTCATCCAATGGGTGATCGAGGACGACTTCCCGCTCGGCCGACCGCGCTGGGAGCGGGCCGGCGCCCAGTTCGTGACCGACGTCGCCCCCTACGAGATGATGAAGCTGCGCCTCCTCAACGCGAGCCACCTCGCGGTCTCGGGCCTCGGCCGGCTCGCGGGCTACGTCACGATCGACGAATCCATGCGCGACCGGCGCATCTCCGCCGTCATGGCGGCGCTCATGGACCGTGAGACCGGCCCTACCCTGCCGGAGATCCCCGGCATCGACCTTTCCGGGTACAAGAAGACGCTGATCGCCCGCTTCGGCAACACCGCCATCCGCGACACGGTCGACCGCGTGAACACCGATGCGCCACTGAACGTCCTCCTCGATCCGATCCGCGACCGCCTGGCCGGCAACGCCTCCGTCGATCTCCTGGCGCTCGCGCTCGCCGCCTGGCTCTACCGCATGCGCGGCGAGGACGAGCGCGGCGGGCCGATCGAGCTCCGCCACCCCCTGGCGGATCTCCTGCGCGCCAAGGCGGCCGAGGGAGGAGCCGATCCCGCGCCGCTCCTCTCGATTGCGGCGCTCTTCGGCGAGCTCGGCCGCGATCCGCGGCTCGTCGGGCCGGTCCGAAGCTGGCTCGACCTCATCTGCGGCGCCGGCATCGAGGCGACGCTCGATCGGGCGCTGGCAACCTCCGTCCAGCCCGCAAGTCCGGGTTGACACGCCGCCCGGCGGCTCTCACCAATCAAGGCGAAGGATGGCATAGCCGGACACACGGCCGCCCCGGGGAGGAACGCATGATGAATTTCGCCCGCAAGGGCCGGACGCTGCTGGCGCCGGCCTCCCTGGCGGCCGCGGCCTGGTTCAGCCCGGCCTTCGCCGAATCCACCCTCACCATCGCGACCGTGAACAACGGCGACATGATCGTGATGCAGAAGCTGTCCGGCGAGTTCGAGAAGCAGCATCCGGACATCAAGCTGCGCTGGGTGGTGCTCGAGGAAAACGTGCTCCGCCAGCGCGTGACGACCGACATCGCCACCAAGGCCGGGCAGTTCGACGTGCTGACCATCGGCAATTACGAGGTGCCGATCTGGGCCAAGCAGGGCTGGCTCGAGCCCATGGACAACCTGCCGGCCGGCTACGCCGCTGACGACATCCTCGGCACCGTCCGGGAGGGGCTCAGCTCCGGCGGCAAGCTCTACGCGCTCCCCTTCTACGGCGAGAGCGCGATGACCTATTACCGCAAGGACCTGTTCGACAAGGCCGGCCTCAAGATGCCGGCCCAGCCGACCTACGACGAGATCAAGGGCTTCGCCGCCAAGCTGACGGACAAGGCGAACGGCGTCTTCGGCATGTGCCTGCGCGGCAAGCCCGGCTGGGGCGAGAACATGGCCTTCGTGACGAGCCTCGTCGACACGTTCGGCGGCCAGTGGTTCGACAAGGGCTGGAAGGCCACGATCGATACGCCGGCTTGGCACAAGGCCGTCACGTACTACAACGACATCCTGAAGGAGAGCGGCCCGCCCGGCGCGACCTCCAACGGCTTCAACGAGAACCTCGCGCTCTTCGCGGGCGGCAAGTGCGGCATGTGGATCGACGCCACCGTGGCGGCCGGCCTCCTCTTCGACCCGAAGCAGAGCCAGGTGGCGGACAAGGTGGCCTTCGCGCCCATCCCGACCGGCGAATACAAGGGCGGGCCGACCTGGCTGTGGAGCTGGAACCTCGGCGTACCGGCCTCCTCCAAGCAGAAGGAGGCGGCCAAGACCTTCACGACCTGGGCGACCAGCAAGGATTACCTCGCGCTGGTCGCGAAGGAGAACGGCTGGGTCGCGGTGCCGCCCGGCACCCGCCGCTCGACCTACGAGAGCGCCGATTACCAGAAAGCCGCGCCCTTCGCGTCCTTCGTCCTGAAGGCGATCGAGAGCGCGAATCCGAACGGGCAGACGATGGAGCCGCGGCCCTATACGGGCGCGCAATTCGTGGCGATCCCCGAGTTCCAGGGCATCGGCACCCAGGTCGGCCAGACGATCGCCGCGACCCTGTCGGGCGGGCAGACCGTCGACGGGGCGCTGAAGGCCGCGCAAGCCGCGACCGACCGCACCATGAAGCAGGCGGGCTACCCGAAAT
>CALMTJ010000023.1:6931-8298 GCA_937872715.1 uncultured Methylobacteriaceae bacterium | reverse complement strand
CTGACCGGCCGGGATGTTGGCCCACCGGCCCCGGATCCCGGAGGCGAGCGCTACGGCGCGGAGGGCCTCGGCCGCGCTCCGACCTGATCGGCCACCCGGCCCGCCCGGAGATCGGGCGAATGAAGAATGGGCGCGCCGCGGAGGCGGCGCGCCGTGACGATCTCCGCCCCGGTCACATGCGGCGCATCATCCGGCGACGCATCACGCGGCGCCGGTGCATGTCGCGCCGCATCATCCGCCGCTCCATGCGGTGACGCCGCATCATCTGGACGGGGACGACGTCGTTCGAGCCGATGCCCGCGAGCGGCGCGGGACCGACCGGGGCGGCCTGGGCAGCGGCGCCGAAGCCGGCGAGGCCGGCCGCGACGACGAGCGCGGAAAGAGTGAGGCGCATCTGGTTCTCCATCGCCTCACGCAGGGTCGGCCCACGGCCGCCGCGCTGAAGCGTGACGAGACTACGTTTCAGGCCACCGTTTGTTCGGGCCGCGTCTCCTTGCGACGGCGTGACGCTTCCCGGGCGCGCGGCGGAGACCGTCCGGCGACACGCCCGCTTGGCGCCCGGGCGCCGAAGCCCTATCCTGGCGGCTCTCCCTGGAACCGGCTCCTTGCTCCACATCTCGACCCGCGGCGAGGCGCCGCCGCTTTCGTTCATCGACGCGCTGATGGCCGGCCTCGCGCGCGACGGCGGCCTCTACGTCCCGGAGACCTGGCCCGCCCTCACCCCGGGGACGATTGCCGGATTGGCGGGGCACCGCTACGCGGATGCGGCGAAGACCGTGCTCGGCGCGCTCGTCGGCGACGAACTCGCGCCGGCCGAGCTCGGCGGCATGATCGAGGAGTCCTACGGCACGTTCCGGCACCCGGCCGTCTGCCCGCTCGTGCAGATCGGGGACAACCTCTTCGTGCAGGAGCTCTTCCACGGCCCGACGCTCGCCTTCAAGGACCTGGCGATGCAGCTCCTCGGCCGGCTGATGGACCACGTCCTCTCAATCCGCGGCCAGCGCGCCACGATCGTCGGCGCGACCTCCGGCGACACGGGCAGCGCCGCCGTCTCGGCCTTCGCCGGGTCGCCGCGCGTCGACGGGTTCATCCTCTACCCGCACGGGCGGGTGTCGGAGGTGCAGCGCCGGCAGATGACGGGCGTGGATGCCGGGAACGTGCACGCGATCGCGATCGACGGCACCTTCGACGACGCCCAGGCGCTGGTGAAGGCGATGTTCGCCGACGGCCGCTTCCGGGACGAGATGCGGCTCTCCGGCGTGAACTCGATCAACTGGGCGCGGGTCGCCGCGCAAGCCGTCTACTACTTCACCGCGGCCGTCGCGCTCGGCACCCCTCGCCGGCCGGGCGCGGTCTCCGTGCCGACC
>CALMTJ010000023.1:0-6921 GCA_937872715.1 uncultured Methylobacteriaceae bacterium | reverse complement strand
CGATCAACGCAAAACTTCGCCTTGCGATCGGCAAGGCCGCCGGGATGGCGACGATCAGGCCGTGGATCGTCGTGGTGGTCGAGACGAGGACGCTGTTGGCGAAGAAGCGGATGAAGCGCCGGCCGGTCGCGTTCTCCGTGCCGACCGGGAATTTCGGCGACGTGCTCGCCGGCTACGTGGCGAAGCGGATGGGGCTGCCGGTCGCCGGGCTCGTGGCCGCCACCAACGCCAACGACATCCTGGCCCGCGCCGTCCGAACGGGCACCTACGAGGTCCGGGGCGTCGTCCCCACCACCTCGCCGTCGATGGACATCCAGGTCTCCTCCAATTTCGAGCGCCTCCTGTTCGAGGCGCATGGACGGGACGGCGCGGCCGTGCGCCGCCTGATGTCCGGCCTCGCGCAATCGCGCTCCTTCACGATGAGCGAGGAGTCGCGGGCGGCCGTCCGGCGCGAAGTGGAGGCGGTCTCCGTCGACGAGGCCTCCGTGGCCGACGAGATCGGCCGCACCTTCCGGGATGCCGGCTACCTCGCGGACCCCCACACCGCCATCGGCATCCGGGCCGCCCGACGGCGGCTGGAGAGCCGCCCGGACGTGCCCGTCGTGGCGCTCTCGACGGCCCATCCGGCCAAGTTTCCGGATGCCGTGGAGCGCGCCACGGGCCTGCGCCCCAAACTGCCGCCGCATCTCGCGGACCTCCTCGACCGGCGGGAGCGGCTGACCCGGCTTCCGAACGAGATCGGCGCCGTGCAGGCCTTCATCCGGCACGAGGCGCGCGCCGTGAAGGGGCTCGCGGCGTGAGACGGACGGGACGGAGCGACCCTTCCGTCCGCGTCACACGCCTGCCGAACGGGCTGACGGTCGCGACGGAGACGATCGCCCGCGTCAAGACGGCGACGGTCGGCGTGTGGGTGGCGGCAGGCTCCCGGAACGAGCGGGAGGAGGAGCACGGGCTCTCCCACCTGATCGAGCACATGGCCTTCAAGGGCACGACGCGACGCTCCGCCCGGGCGATCGCGGAGGACATCGAGAACGTCGGCGGCGAGATCAACGCTGCGACCTCGACGGAATTCACGACCTACACCGCCCGCGTGCTGGCGGAAGACCTCGACCTCGCCGTCGACGTGCTGGGCGACATCCTGACCGATTCGGTCTTCGACGCCGCCGAGCTCGCGCGGGAGAAGAACGTCATCCTCCAGGAACACGCCTCCGTCGAGGATTCGCCGGACGACGTCGTCACCGATTTGTTCATGGAGGCGGCCTTCGCCGCGCAGGCGATCGGCAGGCCCATCCTCGGCAGGCCCGACACCGTCTCCGGCTTCGACGCCGACACGATCCGCCGCTTCATGGCGCGGGAATACACGCCGGCCCGCATGGTGCTGGCCGCCGCCGGCAATGTCGAGCACGCCCGCGTCGTCGCGGCGGCGGAGGCCGCGCTGGGCGGCCTCCCGGCCGCGGAGGCGCCCGAACCCGGCACTGCCTCCTATACGGGCGGCGAGCGGCGGCTGCGCCGCAAGCTCGAACAGGCGAACCTAGTCCTCGGGCTCCCGGGGGTGTCGTTCCGCGACCCCGGCTATTTCGCCACGCACATGTTCACGCAGGCGCTGGGCGGCGGGCTGACCTCCAGGCTGTGGCACGAGGTGCGGGAGACGCGCGGCCTCGCCTATTCGGTCGACGCCTTCCACTGGCCCTTCACCGATACGGGCCTGTTCGGCATCGGGGCCGGCACGGCCGCCTCCGATCTCGCCGAGCTCGTGAAGGTCGTGATCGAGACCGCCCGCAACGCCGCGACCGGCGTGGAAGAGGGCGAGCTTCACCGCGCCCGCGCGCAGCTCAAGGTCGCGATGCTGGCCGCGCTGGAGACGCCGGGCGGCCGCATCGACCGCGCCGCCCGCCAGCTCCTCGCCTGGGGACGGGTCGTGCCCCCGGAGGAGACGATCGCCCATGTCGACGCAGTGACCGTGGACGAGGTGAGGGAGGCCGGCGCGCGCGCCTTGCGGGGACGCCCAACGCTGGCGGCGATCGGGCCGATCCGGGAGCTGCAACCCCTCCGCCGCATCGCGGCCGACTTGTCCGCGTGAGCCGGGCGGGCCGCCCCGCCGTCGCCCCTCCGGATACCGCCCGCCGGCGTCAGGCGGAGGCTGACCCCACGGCCGGCGCCAATCCGCGACGGACACGGAAGGCCGGCTCGGACGCGGCCGGCCGCAGCTTCATACCGAAGAACGGCCGCAGCAGCGGCATCCGCCTGATGAATTCGTAGGACAGCGCGCAGCTGGCAAGCGTCGCGACGATCAGGATGGCGGCCTCGAGAGCGGCCGGCATCGCGAGCGGGGCGAGATGGTGGGCCACGCTCACCATGAAAGTCTGGTGCAGGACGTAGTAGGTGAAGATGCCGCCGGTCAGGTAGCGGATCGCCCGGCAGTCCCGGTCGAGATGTCGCCGCGCGAAGCCCAGCGCCGCCGCGACGGCGCACCAGCGCTCGATCGAATGCGCGATCCGCAGGGTGACGTCCAGCAGGTCGGACGTCCCGAGATCGGCCCCGTACTGCCAGGACAGCGCGGCGAGCGCGACCCAGCCCAGCAGGGCCAGCGCGAGCGCGAGGTGCCGGTAGGCGACGCAAGCTCCCCAGACCGGAGCGGAGCGGGCGAACAGGAACCCGAACGCGAAGGAGGCGAAGAAGTCGAGGTGGTTGTACCAGTCCCGCGAGAGGCCGGTCTGCTCGCCGAAGACCGGGAAGGCGAGGTGACGGGTGAGGAAGAAGAAGAGGACCGGCCACATGAGGATGCCGGGACCGGCGAGGTGCCGTTCCCCGAAAGCCCGGATGGCGGACCGGATCCACCGCGCCTGCGCCAAGACGAGCAGCACGGCCGTGTAGAGCCAAAGGTAGCCGATGAACCAGAGGTGGAGGACGTTGACGAGGAGGTAGGTCCGGCCTCCGGCCGTCAACGTGTGGGCCGTGAGGTAATGCTCCGTCCAGAAGGTCCAGAAATCGACGTCAAGCCCGAGATGACCTCGCACGACGTAATAGACCTGCGGCGGCACCACGACGAGCACGCCGAAGAAGAACGGAGGCATGAGCCTCATCGTCCGCTCGCCGAGCAGCCGTGCGGGATGCCGCGTCGCCGACATGCAGGCGGTCGCCGCTCCCGAGACGAGGAACAGGATGCACATCCGCCACGGATGGGTGGCGAGCAGGAGCATGTCGACGACCCGGCTGTCGTGGGTATTGGCCACGAGCCAGGCATCCGTCGAGTAGTTCAGCCCGGCATGGTAGAGGATGAGCAGGCCGAAGGCGAAGACCCTCAGCCAATCGAGGTCGTGACACCTCCCACCGTCCGCAGCCTCCTCCGTTGCACCATCCGGCATCATGGCACTCGCCGGCCTTTCTGGCCTTCCCAGGATGCTATTAGGTAAACCTATGCAGTTCCTTACGAAAACCGTGAGTCTCCGTGAACCAAACCGTACGGTGTGACCTGTCCGGCCCCACCGTACACCGAAAATTTCCGTCTCCTGCCCACAGGATCGTCGGTTGGCGGCCGACCATGAGAAAACGCCCGATCATCCTCGCAGCGCTCCTCGCGCTCGCCACGACCAGCCTCTTCGCCGACCGGCTGCCGCTGACCGGCACGAGCTGGACGAGCCTCCGCGCGGTCGAGCGGGGCTGGGACCCGGGCCGGCTCGACACCGTGCAGGCGCGCCTCCGCCACCAGCGTCCGACGGCGCTCCTCGTTCTCCAGGACGGGAAGGTCGTGGCGGAATGGGGCGAGACTGGCCGGAAGGTGAATGTCTATTCGATCCGGAAGAGCCTCGTCAGCGCGCTGATCGGCATGGCCGTATCCGAGAACCGCATCCGCCTCGAGAGCACGCTTGCGGAACTCGGCATCGACGACAGCGAGCCGCGACTGACGCCCGACGAGAAGGCCGCCACGGTCGGCGACCTCCTGACCATGCGGTCCGGGATCTATCACCCGGCTTCCTACGAGATCGCCGGAATCTTCAAGGCAAGACCGGAGCGGGGCAGCCATCCGCACGGCAGTTTCTGGTTCTACAACAACTTCGATTCGAACACCCTCGGGACGATCTACGGGCACGCCACCGGGGAGGACGTGTTCGACGCGTTGGAGCGCCGGATCGCGCGGCCGCTCGGGATGGAGAACTTCACCGCGCATGACGGCGAATGGATCCGGGACGGAACGTCCGAGCACCCGGCTTACGTGATGCGGCTCACCGCCCGCGACCTCGCCCGTTTCGGCCAGCTCTACCTCCAGAAGGGCCGCTGGGAAGGACGCCAGCTTCTGCCGGAAACCTGGATCGACGAATCCGTGAGGAGCTATTCCACGTCGGCCAGCGGCCTCGGCTACGGCTACCTCTGGTGGACGCTCCCGACGCTCGCGGGGCAGGACGGCGCCTTCATGGCATTGGGGCTCGGCGGCCAGGTCGTCGCGGTGGTGCCGTCGCGCCAGCTGGTCATCGTTCAAGTCCTCGACCTTCCACCCGACGGGCGGGGAATCGGCACCACCGAGGTGGTGGAGCTGATCCGGTCGCTCATCGACGCCGCGCCCTCCGGGGCTGCCTGGCTGCCCGGCGCCGGCGGATCGCCAGGCGGCTGAGGCCGGCCTCCACCGGCTCCCGTCGAGGAGCAACGGGCGATGGCAAACGGGCAACACGGGCCGCATCCTCACGCCCGGACGGACGCGCAATCCACATGAAAGGCGGCCGCGAGTCACCCGTCGCGAGGTCCTGAGCGCTCGCCGGTAATCCTTCGTTAAGAGACTCGGTATCCCCATATCTTGCGTGCTGCCCGGGGGCAGACACAAGGGTTGGTGATGAAGGTCGGAATTGACCCGATCGGCGGACTCGGCCTAGCGTTCCGATCAATGGCCGACGGTCGTTCAAGGACCAGGTGCCGCCATCCCAGCGTCGCGCGTCTTCCCGACCCGGATCTCGTCTCCGGGGCGTGGCGGCTCGCGCCGTCGCTGGACCATCACTGAACCGTCACGTCACGCCGGCGTCGAGCCGGCCCATCTTGAGCTTGGGGACAGGAATGCGGATCGACCGGCGCCACACCACGGCCAACACCTCGCCCTACGAGGCGATCCCGTTCCGGACGACGCTGAGCGAGATCAGGAACCCGGACGGGTCCGTGGTCTTCCGGCTGGACGGGATCGAGGTGCCGGAGGGCTGGTCTCAGGTCGCGGCCGACGTGCTGGCGCAGAAATACTTCCGCAAGGCCGGCGTGCCGGCCCGGCTGAAGAAGGTCGAGGAGAACGCGGTCCCGTCATGGCTGTGGCGCTCGGTGCCGGACGAGGCGGCTCTGGCCGCCCTGCCGCCCGCAGAGCGGACGGTCTCCGAGACCTCCGCCTGCCAGGTCTTCGATCGGCTCGCGGGCTGCTGGACCTATTGGGGCTGGAAGGGCGGCTACTTCACGGCGGAGGAGGACGCGCGCGCCTTCTACGACGAGCTCCGCTTCATGCTGGCGAAGCAGATGTGCGCGCCGAACTCGCCGCAATGGTTCAATACGGGCCTGCACTGGGCCTATGGCATCGACGGGCCGGGACAGGGCCATTACTACGTCGATCCCTTCACCGGCACGCTGACGGCCTCCGATTCGGCCTACGAGCATCCGCAGCCGCATGCCTGCTTCATCCAGGGCGTGGGGGACGATCTCGTGAACGAGGGCGGCATCATGGACCTCTGGGTCCGGGAGGCGCGGCTCTTCAAATACGGCTCCGGCACCGGCTCCAACTTCTCGCGGCTGCGCGGCGAGGGCGAGAGGCTGTCCGGCGGCGGGCGCTCCTCCGGCCTGATGTCCTTCCTGAAGATCGGCGACCGGGCGGCGGGTGCCATCAAGTCCGGCGGCACGACGCGCCGGGCGGCCAAGATGGTGGTGGTCGACATCGACCATCCCGATATCGAGACCTATATCGACTGGAAGGTGCGCGAGGAGCAGAAGGTCGCGGCCCTCGTGACCGGCTCCAAGGTCGTGGGGAAGCACCTGAAGGCGGTGCTCAAGGCCTGCGTGAATTGCGAGGGCGAAAGCGACAGCTGCTTCGACCCGGAGAAGAACCCGGCGCTGAAGCGCGAGATCAAGCTCGCCCGCCGCTCCCAGGTGCCGGACAATTACATCCGGCGCGTGATCCAGATGGCCCGGATGGGCGAGACGTCGCTCGACTTCCCGGTCTTCGACACCGACTGGGATTCGGAGGCCTACCTCACGGTCGCGGGCCAGAACTCGAACAATTCCGTCTCCCTCACGGACGATTTCCTCCGGGCGGTCGACGCGGATGGCGACTGGACGCTGACCGGCCGCACGGACGGAAAGGTCCGCAAGACGCTGAAGGCGCGCGACCTCTGGGAGAAGATCGGCCACGCCGCCTGGGCCTCCGCCGATCCCGGACTGCACTTCAACACGACGATGAACGACTGGCACACTTGCCCGGCGGGCGGTCGCATCCGGGCTTCGAACCCGTGCTCGGAATACATGTTCCTCGACGACACCGCGTGTAACTTAGCCTCGGCTAATCTTCTGACGTTCTACGATCGCGAGGCGCGGCGCTTCGACGTCGACGGCTACGAGCACCTGTGCCGCCTGTGGACGGTGGTGCTCGAGATCTCCGTCACCATGGCGCAGTTCCCGTCGCGCGAGATCGCCGAGCTCTCCTACCAGTACCGGACGCTCGGGCTCGGCTACGCCAATATCGGCGGCCTCCTCATGACCATGGGCCTGCCCTACGATTCGCCCGAAGGCCGCTCGCTCTGCGGCGCGCTGACCGCCATCATGACGGGGGTCGCCTACGCGACCTCGGCCGAGATGGCGGGCGAGCTCGGCCCGTTCCCGCGCTTCGCCGCCAACCGCGAGGCCATGCTGCGGGTGATCCGCAATCACCGCCGCGCCGCGCATGGCGAGGAGCTCGGCTACGAG
>CALMTJ010000022.1:1626-2093 GCA_937872715.1 uncultured Methylobacteriaceae bacterium | reverse complement strand
ATCAAGAAGTTCTTCGACAAGGCCGCCTACGAGGAGATCCCGCACGACAACATGCGCAAGACCATCGCGCGCCGCCTCGCGGCCTCGATGCAGACGACGCCGCATTTCTATCTCACGGTCGATTGCGACCTCGAGAACCTGCTCGCGCTCCGCGAGCAGCTGAACGGCGCCGCCCCGAAGGACAAGGACGGCAAGCCCGCCTACAAGCTCTCCGTCAACGACTTCATGATCAAGGCGCATGCGCTGGCGCTGATGCGGGTCCCGGCCGCGAACGTGTCCTGGACGGAAGGCTCTATGCTCCGCCACAAGCACGTCGATATCGGGGTGGCGGTCGCCATTCCGGACGGGCTGATCACGCCCATCGTCCGCCGTGCCGACACGATGAGCCTGTCCGCCATCTCCAACGCGATGAAGGATTTCGGCGCGCGCGCGAAGGCCCGCAAGCTGAAGCCGGACGAGTATCAGGG
>CALMTJ010000022.1:0-1616 GCA_937872715.1 uncultured Methylobacteriaceae bacterium | reverse complement strand
TCCTGGCGGTCGGCGCGGGCGAGAAGCGGGTCGTCGCGAAGGGCGGCCAGCCCGCGGTCGCGACCGTCATGTCGGCCACGCTCTCCTGCGACCACCGCGCCATCGACGGCGCGCTCGGCGCCGAGGTCATCGCGGCCTTTCGGCAGCTCGTCGAGAATCCGATGGCGATGCTCGTGTGAGACGTCTGGGCTGCGGCCTGTCCCGCTTTCTCATGCCGGAAACTTTGGCATGGAGGTCTCCGTCGACGTCATGGCCGGGCTGGGCCCGGCCATCCACGCCCTTCCGCATGCAACGCGTCGACGACGTGCCTGCCGCGGGCGTCCCTCGTGGATGGCCGGGCCAAGCCCGGCCATGACGGAGAGGTTCCGTTCGCGGGGTGAAGAGGTCGAGGGGTCCGCGGCCGGCTCCCGGTTCCGGTGTGCTCCCCGTTACCGTTCCTCAATCGGCGGCCGGTAGGCTCCGGGACGTTCCGTATGTGAGCGTCCCGTGTCCGCTTCCCTCGCCGTCGATCCCCCGTCCGCCGCGGACCTCGAGCGCCAGGGCGACGCGGCGTTCGTCCTTTCGTTGAGGGCGCGCGGGATCTTCGACACGGACGTGCTGCGGGCGCTCGAGACGGTGCCGCGCGGCTATTTCGCCCCGCGCCGCTTCGGCGACCTCGCCCGGGCGGACGTGGCGCTGCCTCTCGCCTGCGGCCAGACCATGACGGCGCCGGCCGTCGTGGCGACGATGCTGGTCGCGCTCGACGCGCGGGCGGGGCACAGGGTGCTGGAGGTCGGCACGGGCAGCGGCTACGTGTCGGCGCTCCTCGCCCGCATCGGCTGCGAGGTGACGAGCGTCGAGCGCGACCGCATCCTGGCGGAGAGCGCCTGCAGCCGCATCGCGGCGGCCGGGTACCGGGACCGGGTGCAGGTCGCCTGCGGGGACGGCCTCGGCGGCGGGCCGGGCGATGCGCGCTACGACCGCATCCTCCTGAACGGGGTCGTCCCCCAGATCGGCCCCGCGCTGACCTCGAGGCTCGCCGGAGGCGGGCGGCTGGTCGGCGGGATCCCGGCCGAGGGCCTGCCCCACCTCGTGACGGTCGTGCGCTCTCCCGACGGCCAGCTTTCGCAGAGCATCGGCGCCCGGATCCGGCTCTCGCCGCTCTCGTCGCGCGTGTGGAATTAAGCCGGAAAGGCCGGGGCGAAACGGAAGTTTAACCGCAACAGGGCTTTAATCCGACCGTCGAGTTTGCGTTCTGTGCGGGTGGTGTTCGATGCGTTACGGTCTCGTATCCGAGTTGGTGCGCACGGTCTCGCGTTTCGCCATGATCGGGGCGATTGGAAGCCTCGCCGCGGCGTGCAGCGCCGATTCCGCCCGCTTCGCGGGCACCCCGTTCTCCAATCCATTCTCGTCGAATGATGCAGAGCCGCCGATGACCGGCAGCGTCGACGCGCCGGCCGCCCGGATGCCGCGCGGGCATGTCGACAGCGCTCCGCTCTCCGCCCCGTCCGCCTCTCCGAGGCTGGCTTCCGCGCCGCTTCCCGGCCGCCCGGCCGGCGGATCGGCCGGCATCGCGCCCGGCTGGCGGGCCGAGGGCGGCACCACCATCACGGTCGGGCAGGGCGATACCCTCCTCT
>CALMTJ010000021.1 GCA_937872715.1 uncultured Methylobacteriaceae bacterium | reverse complement strand
GTCCGGCCATGGGCACCACCAACTGGGCCGATATCTTCAGCAGCGGCGCCGGCGCGCCGCCGAACTTGTGGAAGGCGGCCAGCACGAAGGCGTTCATGACGAGCCCGGCCTTCATGTCGGCAACGCCCGGCCCGTGGGCCCGTCCGCCCTCGATCCGGAACGGCCGCCGCGCCGCCTCGCCTTTCGGGAACACGGTGTCGCGATGTCCGAGCAGCACGATCGGCTTGTTCGAGCCCCCGGCGCCAGCGACCTCGGCCGTGATCGCGTCCCCGAAGGTCTCGCGCGGATGGGTGCCGGTCCGGATGCCCTGTTCGGCGAAGAACCGGAGGAAGCGCTCGCCCACGGCGTCGACGCCGCCCTTGTCGTAGCTGCCGGAATCGAGGTCCACCACCTCCTGGAGGAGGCCGATCATGTCGTCCTTCCGCTCCGCGAGCCAGTCGAGGATCGGCCGTGTCGTCCCGTCCGCCATGGGAGGCTCCGCGCGTCCCGCCCGTCAGCCGGGCTTGCGCATCCTGAGGATCTTGAAGAAGCCGGCCGGGAAGACCGGCTTCGGCGGGATCACCTCGAGGCCGTGCGGCCGCGCCCACCGCTCGATGCGGGAGGCCTTGAAATCCGAGCTCCAGCCGATCGCGGCGCAGAGCGGCGCCGCCATCCTCTCGGCGCCGGCCAGCATCCCGGATTCCTGGCCGAAATGGTTGACGAGGACGATCTCCCCGCCCGGCCGCAGCACACGGACCATCTCGTCGAGCGCGGCCTCGGGGTTCGGCACGAGCGTGATCAGGAACTGCGCCGTCACCGCGTCGAAGGAGCCGTCCGGGAAGGACAGGTGGGTCGCGTCCATCACCTGGAGGCTCTTCACCTGGCGGAGGCCGCGCGTCGCGACCTTCTCGCCGGCCCGCTTCAGCATGTCCTCCGACAGGTCGATGCCGTGCACGGCGGAGGCCGGTGCGTAGTAGCCGAGCGACAGGCCGGTGCCGACGCCGACCTCCAGGATGCGCGGCCCGCAGGCCTCCACGGCCGCCACCGCGGCCCGTGCCGCCGGCTCCGTCAGCTTGTCGTAGACGATGTCGTAGACGGGCGCCCACCGCTGGTACGCCTTGCGCATCAGCGCGGTGGTGGGTTGTGCCGGCATCGGGTCCGTCAGGCGGCGAGGGCGGGCCGGCTCGCCGGGCGCGCCGTGGTGATGGTGCCGGCCCCGAGCACGCGGGCGCGCGGGCCCTCGTCGGCGTAGAACACGCAGGCCTGGCCCGGCGCGACGCCGTCCTCCGGCGCGAGCAGCGTCACGACTGCGCCGGCCGGATGGGGACGGAGCAGGGCAGGGCGGGGCGGCCG
>CALMTJ010000020.1 GCA_937872715.1 uncultured Methylobacteriaceae bacterium | reverse complement strand
CCCCCCCCCCCCCCCCCCCCCCCCCCCCCCCCCCCCCCCCCCCCCCCGCCCCCCCGGGCCGGATACCATTGGTTCACGTAGACGAGGAGCGCTGGGACGAAGCCCGCCTCCGCGACGCCCAGCAGGAATCGCAGCACGTAGAAGCTGGTCGGGCCCTGTACGAAGGCCATCGCGGTCGCGACGACGCCCCAGCTCACCATGATCCGGGCGATCCAGTAGCGTGCGCCGACCTTCGCCAGCACCATGTTGCTCGGCACCTCGCAGATGACGTAGCCGATGAAGAAGATCCCGGCGCCGAACCCGTACATCTCCGGTCCGAAGGAGAGGTCCTGGTTCATCTGCAGCGCCGCGAAGCCGACGTTCACCCGGTCGAGGAAGTTGATGACGTAGATGACGATGAAGAGCGGCACGATGCGCCAGTTCAGGCGCGCGATCGTCTGCTCGGCAACGGATGTCATGACCTTGCTCCTCCCCGGTCGCCGCCGGTCGTTCCCGCCCGTGCAGGCGATGGTTCCGGCTCCCGGCGCGGGAGAGGATGGCTATTGCAGGAACATGTTGTGGACGCCGCTGCTGCCGGTCGAGAACTTGCCGTTTGGGAAGCCGGTCGTCAACGTCGACCGTCCGGCTTGGGTGACCCCGCCCGTGAACCCGTTCATGATGTTGACGAGCTGGTTGGACGCGACGACCGGGACCCCGACCGCCTGGGCGATCTTGACGATCAGGAGCCCGTCTCCGCCGCAGAGGCAGTTGTGGAGGATGAGCCGCCCGCTCGGCTGGAACAGCGGCCTCAGCTGCTCGAGATACGGCTTGTAGGAGTCGAAGCAGCTCACCTGGACGAGATCGGTCCCGAAATCGACGGTCCCGACCGCGCCCAGCCGCTCGACCTTGGCCTGCCGCACGACGATGCCGTTCGCGTCGTAGACGTTGTGGCCGTGCTGACGAAGCGGCTTCATCCGCGTTTCCAGATGCGGGATCGTCCCGTCGCCCGCGCCGTTCCCATGATCCAGGAGGTGCAGCCTGTTGACGGAACCGCGCGGCAAAGCCTCCGCCGCGTTCCTCACCAGGGATTGCAGGTCTGAATAGAACACCCTCGTGCCGAGCGAATACGCTCCCGATGCGATCGACCAATCGTCCTTCCAGTTGATCGCGAAGACACGCTGCATTTCCGACCCCCCTTTCTGGCGGTCGGACGCTTAGACGATCCCTCGTTGCCGTGCCAAGGGCGCCGGATGGTTGCGTTCGGGTTTGGTGAAGACCGTCATCCGGTCAGCCGCCGCGCCCCGATCCGGAATGAGCGGGCGGCCCCACGCCGCGGCGGAAACCGGAGATCGTCCCTGCTCGCCTGCGTCCCTCACCGACCGCACAAGGCCGCCACGACAGGACCCCGGGTCGATCCGGCGAAGGAGGCGTCCGCGCACAAGGCCGGGTCCGAGCCGCAATAAGCGGCCGCGAAGCTGAACGCGGTGCCGGGCGCGCCGCGCCGCGCGTCCTGGGCGGTGATGACGGCCGTGTCGCCCGCCTCGCGGAGCACCACGCATCTGGACGGCGCTGCCCGGGCGCAGGCGACGATGTTGCCCTCCTCGAGCGTCACCCGCGTGCTGCCGCGCTCCGACAGGACGCTGAACCTCGTCCCCCGGATGCCGATCGTCGCCGTCGGCGTGCGGATCTGGTAGGATTCCTTCAGGAGCTTGCCGGACACGAACTGGAAGGCGCCGACCGTCAGGTCCACGACGGCGCGGCCGCGCGCGCCCTCCCCGGGATAGACGAGCTCGTCGAGCACCACGCGGGCGGCAGGGCCGATCGCGAGGTTGGTCTGGTCCAGGAAGACGAGCTTCGCCGTGGAATCGCGGCCGGTGGACACCGTTTCCCGCCGGACGACGTTCTCGCCCGTACCGAGGGGAACCGTCCGCCCGGCCGGGCCGTGGGACACCTCGTTCCGGATAACGGACGCGACGCCGATCGCCTCCTGGGAGGAGGCGGGATGCGCGAGCGCCGCGAAGACGGAGGCCGCGAGGGCGATGCGGGATAGGGGGCCGAAGGGCATATGGCGTCTCCTAGAACTGGTACCTGAGACCGAGGCCGCCATGGACGCTGCGGCCGACCGGCTGAGGCCCGGCGGCCGCGACCGCGAACGTGTCGACCACGACCCGCTCAGTGACCCGGAAGCCGAGCCGCGCGCCGCCTTCGAAGAAGACGGTGTCCGCGAGGCGGGGTCTCGCGACCGGGAGCAATCCCGCGATCACGGGAGACACCCCGCTCCGGATGCCGAACGCGTAACAGAGCCCGCCATTCGCGTTGGCCTCCACCACGTCGGTGAGAAGGCGCGTGTATTGCCCGCCGAACTTGGCGATGTTCACCATGTCCGCCCCGGACGGCACGGCGGCCGCGAACAGGTTGCCGGCGGAGGTCGGCTCCACGTAGCCGCGCACGCGCTGCCAGCCCCGCGCGTAATCGGCCGAGACCGCCACCTCGTCCCTGGGCGTGAGCCGCGCCACGTAGCCGGCCCGCACGAACCCGACGTAATCCCACGCGGGGGGGGCGGCGGCGCCCCCCGCCGACCCGGCGCTCGTTACGTAGGGCCGCCGGTAGCGGACCGTCTCGTGGGGGGAGAAGATCCCGCCGATCTCGAAGAAGGGCCTGGCCGAGCCGAGCTCCACGAGGTCGTAGCGGGCCGAGAGCGCGACCGTCGGCGAGACGCCGACATCGGCCAGCCCGTCCCGATGGGTGCTGGCCGACGCTCCCGCCAGCAATGTCAGGTTCTCGTTGACGCCGTAGCGGCCGTGGACGCCGCCGCTGACGCTGCCGAAGGCCGCGAACGCGCTCACGCAGTCGCAGCCGTTGACCTGCTCGTTCGCCCCGAGGAGCAGGCCGTTGAGCACGCGGCTCGTGATGAACTGGTTGATCCGGCTGTTCGCCAGCGCCCGGACGGACGCCACGCCGCCGTCCGGGAGAAGGA
>CALMTJ010000019.1:1928-2983 GCA_937872715.1 uncultured Methylobacteriaceae bacterium | reverse complement strand
CTTCCAGGTCGTGCTGTCGCAGCGCTTCGAGGCCCCGTTCCCGCTCCCCGCCCTCGCGCTCTACCGCTCGCTCCGCCGCATCAACCCGGCGCCGTTCCTGTGCTTCCTCGACTTCACCGAGTTCCAGATCGTGTGTTCGAGCCCGGAGATCCTGGTCCGGGTTCGGGACGGGCAGGTCACCGTTCGACCGATCGCCGGGACGCGCCCGAGGGGTGCGGGCGCGGCCGACGATTCCAGGCTCGCCGACGAGCTCCTGGCCGACCCGAAGGAGCGGGCCGAGCATCTGATGCTGCTCGACCTCGGCCGCAACGATGTCGGCCGGGTGGCGTCCCTCGGTTCCGTCTCGGTGACGGACAGCTTCTTCATCGAGCGATACAGCCATGTCATGCACATCGTCTCGAACGTGGAGGGCCGGCTTCGTCCGGAGGCCGATGCGCTCGACGCCCTCGTGGCCGGGTTCCCGGCCGGCACCGTCTCGGGCGCTCCCAAGGTGCGGGCCATGCAGATCATCGACGAGCTGGAGGCGGACGGACGCGGCCCCTATGCGGGCTGCATCGGGTATTTCGGCGCGGACGGGCAGATGGACACCTGCATCGTGCTCCGCACGGCCGTCGTGAAGGACGGCCGCATGTACGTGCAGGCCGGCGCCGGCATCGTGCACGATTCGGATCCGGCCTCCGAGGACCGAGAATGCGCCGGGAAGGCGAGGGCCCTGTTCCGCGCCGCCGCCGACGCCATCCGGCTCGCCGCCGAGCCGAGGCGCGGCCAGTAGCCGGTTTCCGCATCCCCTCCTCTCCCTCCGTCCTTGCGAGAGAAGCGACGCAATCCAGGAGGCGAGCGCCGATCCTGGATCGCGCCGTCGGCTGCGCCTCCTCGCGATGACGGGACGGGAGCGTTATCCGCCCTTTCCGGACATGGCGGCCTTGATGCCCTGGACAAGGGCTGTCGGCGTGGTGCCGAGCGCGGCAAGGCCCGATTTCACGGCCCAGTAGCAGGTGACCAGGATGATGGGCACCAGGATCCAGCCGAGCACCTCTTCCGCGGCGCGGCGGCGT
>CALMTJ010000019.1:0-1918 GCA_937872715.1 uncultured Methylobacteriaceae bacterium | reverse complement strand
CGCTCCCAGCGCTGCGCGCGCCAGGTCTTCCTCACCTTCGCGGGGTTCGCCCTGCCGGATGGCGGGGCGGCCCGGGACGTGGCGTCGAGAGCGGGGCCGGCGATGGTCGGCACCGGCCCGCCGAGGTCGATCTGCGCCGCCGGGACGGAGACGGCCGTGGAGCGGCCGAACATCGCCCTCGCCCTGACCGGCACGGCGCGCCACCTCTTGCGCAGCCTCCCGCCGGCGGAAGCGAGGCCGGCCAGTCGCGCCGCCAATGCGGCCGGCGTGGCAAGCCTGGCCCGGACGGCCGTCGGACCCGTGGACGAGATCGGCCGCAGCGCCACGATGTCCGGCACCTGGACGGAGACGGGAGCCGCGGCCGACGCCGGCGGGAGCGCGCCAGGGCCGAGCACCTCGCCTCCGCCGGCTGCCGTCAACGAAACGCCGCCCGGAGGGGCGGCGGGTCGTTCGGCTGCGAGATCCGCGAGATCGAGGGTGCCTGTCTCCGGCTTCGCGCTCATGCCCTGACCAGCGGCACTTTGGGCACGGTGCGGATGCCGCCGCCCCCGCCCGAGCCGCCGCCTCCCGGGCCTTTCGGCTTCGGCTTCCTGGTGAAGACGCGGGGCTTGCGTTTCACCTTCCTGGCCTCGACCACCCTCTCGGGACGCGGTGTGACCGGCCCTTCGGGATATTCGAAGCCGAGGCTCGCCTTCGAGCCCTCGCCATCCTTCACCACGACCCGGACGGCCCCGCCGTTCTTCAGCTTGCCGAACAGGACCTCGTCGGCGAGCGGGGTCTTGATGGTGGACTGGATGAGCCGCGCCATGGGACGGGCGCCCATCGCCTCGTCGTAGCCGTTCTCGCAGAGCCAGTCGCGCGCCTCGTCCGAGAGCTCGATGACCACGTTGCGGTCCGCGAGCTGCGCCTCGAGCTGCAGCACGAACTTGTCCACGACCTTGGCCACGACCTCCTTCGGCAGGCGCCCGAAGGAGATCACCGCGTCCAGGCGGTTGCGGAACTCAGGTGCGAACAGCTTCTCGATCGCCTCCGTATCGTCGCCCTCGCGCTTGTTCTTGGTGAAGCCATAGGAATTCTTGGCGAGGTCGGCCGCCCCGGCATTCGTCGTCATGATGATGATGACGTTGCGGAAATCGACCTGCTTGCCGTTGTGGTCCGTCAGCTTGCCGTGGTCCATCACCTGGAGAAGGATGTTGAACAGGTCCGGATGGGCCTTCTCGATCTCGTCGAGCAGCAGCACGCAATGGGGGTGCTGGTCGATCCCGTCGGTGAGAAGGCCGCCCTGGTCGAAGCCGACATAGCCGGGCGGGGCGCCGATCAGCCGGCTGATCGTGTGCCGCTCCATGTATTCGGACATGTCGAAGCGCAGCATCTCGACGCCGAGCGATGAGGCGAGCTGTTTCGCGGCCTCCGTCTTGCCGACGCCGGTCGGGCCGGCGAACAGGTAGGAGCCGATCGGCTTCTCCGGGTCGCGCAGCCCGGCACGGGCGAGCTTGATCGCCGAGGTCAGCGCCGTGATCGCCTCGTCCTGCCCGTAGACGACGCGCGCCAGGTTCGCCGTGAGGTTCGACAGCACCTCCGCGTCGTCCTTGGAGACGGTCTTCGGCGGGATGCGGGCCATCGTGGCGATCGTCGCCTCGATCTCCTTGATGCCGATCGTCTTCTTCCGACGGTGCTCCGGCACCAGCATCTGGGAGGCGCCCGTCTCGTCGATGACGTCGATCGCCTTGTCGGGGAGCTTGCGGTCGTTGATGTAGCGGGCCGACAGCTCGACGGCGGCCTTGATCGCCTCGCCGGTGAAGCGGAGCTTGTGGAACTCCTCGTAATACGGCTTCAGGCCCTTCACGATCTCGATCGTGTCCGGGATCGAGGGTTCGTTCACGTCGATCTTCTGGAAGCGGCGCACGAGCGCCCGGTC
>CALMTJ010000018.1:2138-3599 GCA_937872715.1 uncultured Methylobacteriaceae bacterium | reverse complement strand
CTCCAGGGGAGGGTATGAGCCGCGGACCCGCACTGGAGTGAAAGCGGACCGATCCCGTTCACCGCGGCCTAACGGGTCGGTGAGAAGCTCCGGCCCCTGTCCCGGAGCCACGATGCCCCAGCCGAGCTCACCGCCAGCCCTCGAGCTGCGCGGGCTGACCAAGTCCTTCGACCGGCCGGCCGTGGCCGGGCTGGACCTCTCCTTGCGGGCCGGCGAGTTCTACGGCCTGCTCGGGCCGAACGGCGCCGGGAAGACGACCACGCTTCGGATGGTGGCCGGCCTGATCCGGCCGGATGCGGGCTCGGTCCGGATCTGCGGGATCGACGCCCTAGACGACCCGGTCTCCGCCAAGCGTCTCGTCGCCTGGGTGTCGGACGAGCCGATGATCTACGACAAGCTCACGCCGCGCGAGTACCTCGAATTCGTGGCCGGGCTCTGGGGGATGGACCCGCGGGACGGGGAGGCGGAGGCGGACGCGCTCCTCGCGCGGCTCGGCCTGTTCGGCGAGGCCGGGCGGCGCTGCGAGGGGCTGTCCAAGGGCATGCGCCAGAAGGTGGCTCTCGCGGGAGCGCTGATCCACCGGCCGCGCCTCATCATCCTGGACGAGCCCCTGACCGGTCTCGACGCGGCGGCCGCCCGCAACGTCAAGGACGTGCTGCTGTCGCGGGTCGCGGCGGGCGCGACCGTGGTCATGACGACCCACATCCTGGAGGTCGCTGAGCGCATGGCGGAGCGCATCGGCGTGATCGCGGCCGGGCGGCTCGTGGCCGAGGGCACGCTGGACGAGCTGCGGACGCGCGTCGGGCGCGGCGGCACGAGCCTCGAGGAGGTCTTCCTCGACCTCGTCGGGGCCGGGCGGGAGATGCCCGCGGGAGACCTCGCCAAGGCAGGTTTGGAGACGGGGGATTTGGCCGCGTGAGGCCCGGGACGACCGGCTGGTTCGCCCGCCACGAGATCAGGCTCGCGCTCCGGGACGCGGCCGGCGTGCTCGGGCGCGGCCGGCTGCGCCGGGCCGGCGCCGCGTTCGGCCTCGCGCTCTTCGCCGGCTTCATGCACCTCGTGGCCTACGGGCTCGTCTTCGACCAGCTCGACCACCTCGGACCGGAGCCGGCGACGCTGACCCTGATCACCGGTCTCGCGTTCCTGTCCTGGTGCCTCCTCGTGTCCCAGGCCATGGAATCGGCGACACGCGCCTTCTACGCCAGGGGCGACCTCGACCTCATCCTGTCGTCGCCCGCGCCCGCGCGCCGGCGCTTAGCGGTCCGGCTCGGCGGCATCGCCGGGGCGGCCGCCGTCATGTCGGCGCTCCTGGTGAGCCCGGGCGCCGCCGTGCGGATCGCGTCGCCCTCCGCATCGCCGGTCGTCGTGTCGACGCCGAGGCGGACGGTCGCCGCGTAGGTCTTGTCGGCTTCGAGCAGGTCGGCCGCGAACTTCGTCGCCTCGCCGAAGCAGAGCGGCAGC
>CALMTJ010000018.1:0-2128 GCA_937872715.1 uncultured Methylobacteriaceae bacterium | reverse complement strand
GGCCGCCTTCATGTCGGCGCGCCTGGTGAGCCCGGTCGCCGACGTGCTGAGCGTCCTCGACGGGCCCCGCTGGTTCTCCGCCTACGGTGGCGCGGCCGCGCGCGGGATCTCCGCGGCCGCCGTCGCGGTGGCGCTGGCGGCGGGGCTGTTCCGGCTTCTCGGCGCCGCCCGGACGCGGAGCGTCTCGCAGGTGGTCGCGGCCGTGATCGGGGCCGCCTTCGCGATCGCGATCCAGGGCGGCGCCATCCTGTCCTACGGCGATCCGTCCCGCGTCACCGCGCTCTCCTCGTCGGACCTCGTGTCTCGCGCGCCCGGGCCGGCGAGCCCGCTCTGGTGGCCGGCGCGCGCGCTGCTCGGCGATACGGGATTGCTGGCGGGCGGCTTCCTCCTGTCCTGCCTGCTGCTCCTCGGCGCGGTCGCGGCCGTGTCGCCGGGCTTCGCCGCGAGCGCCATCGCGGCCTCCGGAGCGACGACCGCGATCCCGGACGCCACCGCCCGGCGCCGCGCCTTCCGGCGCCGCTCCCCGGCGCGGGTGCTGCGCGAGAAGGAATGGGTGCTGCTTCTGCGCGACCCGTGGCTGATCTCGCAGACGCTGATGCAGGTCCTCTACCTGATCCCGGCCGCGCTGCTCCTGTGGCGGAGCTTCGGGTCGGGCGCGTCCAACCTTCCGGTGATCGTGCCCGTCCTGGTGATGGGCGCAGGCCAGCTCGCGGGAGGCCTCGCCTGGCTCGCGGTGTCCGGGGAGGACGCGCCCGACCTCGTCCGCACCGCGCCGGTCTCGCCCGGCCAGGTGCTCCGGGCGAAGCTCGAGGCGGTCATGGGCGCCGTCGCGATCGTGGTCGCGCCGCTTCTCCTCACTCTCGCCTTCGTCTCCCCCGCGACCGCGCTCACGGCCGGGCTCGGCATCGCGGCCTCGGCCGGGAGCGCGACCGCGATCCAGCTCTGGTTCCGGTCGCAGGCGCGGCGCAGCCAGTTCCGCCGCCGGCAGACCTCGTCGCGGATCGCCACCTTCTCGGAGGCCTTCTCCTCCATCATGTGGGCCTGCGTTGCGACGCTCGCGGCGAAAGGCTTCTGGCCGCTCGCGGCGGTCGCCGGGCTGATCTGCGCCGCCATGCTGGGCGGGGTGAGGGCGCTCCGGCCGCGCCCGGCCTGAGCTTCCCCGGCCGGGCCGGCCATGCTGTAAGGCGGCCGGCACCGAGGCGAACTCCGCTTGCAGCTCACCGTGCGCGACCTCGCCTGCCGGCGCGGGGGACGGCTCGTCTTCTCCGGTGTGTCCCTAGCGCTCGGCCCCGGCGAGGCCCTGCTCGTCACCGGGCGAAACGGCGCCGGGAAATCGACGCTGCTCGCCGCGCTCGCCGGGCTCGTGCGGCCCGAACGCGGGACGGTCTCCGCCTCGGGAACGGGCGACAGGACGCTCCCGGAATCGCTCCATCTCGTCGGCCATCGCGACGGGCTCAAGGCCTCGCTCACGGCGGCCGAGAACCTCGCCTTCGCGGCGCGCCTCCTCGGCGACCCGGCCCATACCCCGCCGGCGGAAGCCCTGCGGAGAGTCGGGCTCGCGGGCGCGGCCGGCCTGCCGGTCGCCTACCTGTCCGCCGGTCAGCGCCACCCGGCGGCGGCCTTCTCCTCGCCGCCACCCACGCCCCGCTTCCCGTGCCCGGGGCGCGCGAGCTCCGGCTGGGAGACGGCCCGTGACCCGGATCTTCGCGGCGCTCGTGCTCCGCGACCTCCGGGTCGCGGCGCGGATCGGCGGGGCGGGGGGGCTGGCGCTCGTCTTCTTCCTGGCGGTGGTCGTGCTGGTGCCGTTCGGGCTCGGCCCCGACCTGAGCCTGCTGGCCCGGGTCGCGCCCGCGATCCTCTGGCTCGCGGCGCTGATGTCGACCCTGATCGGCCTCGACCGGCTGTTCCAGGCGGACGAGGAGGATGGCGGGCTCGACCTCATGCGGCTGTCGCCCGCGCCGCTGGAGATCGTGGTGCTGGCCAAGGTCGCGGCGCATTGGCTGTCGACCGGGCTTCCGCTCGCGGCCGAGCGCCGCCGGCTCCGCCGCCAGGAGGAGGCCGCAGAGCGGCGCTCGGCCGGACGGCGCTCGCGCTCCTGGTCGGGACGCCCGACGAGGTGCGGGCGCTG
>CALMTJ010000017.1 GCA_937872715.1 uncultured Methylobacteriaceae bacterium | reverse complement strand
GAGCGGCGGCGGCCTACGGCCTCGGGCATTCAGAACTTCACCGGCGGGGGGCGGTCCGAGCCGGCCGTGGCCGTGAACACCTCCATCGGCTTCGCATCCGGGTAGAGCACGGCCGCGATCCAGCGTCCGGGGATCGTCCGGATCTCCGTGTTGTAGTCCCGCACGGTGCCGATGTAGTCGCGACGCGCGACCGCGATGCGGTTCTCCGTCCCTTCGAGCTGGCTCTGGAGGGCCAGGAAGTTCGCGTTCGACTTCAGCTCCGGATAGGCCTCGACGGTCGCGAGCAGGCGGCCGAGCGCGCCGGACAGCCCGTTCTGCGCGTCCTGGAACGCCTTGAACTTCGCCGGATCGGTGATCGTGGACGCGTCGACCCGTATGCTCGTCGCCTTGGCGCGGGCTTCCGTCACCTGGGTGAGGACCTCGCTTTCCTGCTTGGCGTAGCCCTTCACGGTCTCGACCAGATTCGGGATGAGGTCGGCGCGGCGCTGGTACTGGTTCTGCACCTCGCCCCAGGAGGCGTTGGCGCGCTCCTGGAGGGTCGGGACGTTGTTGACGCCGCAGCCGGACAGGAGAGCCGAGAGCGCCAGGGCGGCCAGGATCGGCCTCAGGATCGAGATCACCACGCGCGCCACTCCGTATTGCCTTCGGCCATCGTGCCCCGCCGGCGAGGGTCGGAAGCTCCGCCCGCCCGCCCGGCACCGCCGAGATCGAATTCGCCGAGCCCGAGGGGAGCCGATCACGACCCGGTGCCTCATCTCACGTAGCATGCGCAACGTTGCGGGTGACAATGAGGTTCATTCCACTCCAGCGAAGGGCTGGCGGCCCGGCCCGATCCGCCCCGCTACATGCCGAGATAGGCGGCGAGGACGCGGGGGTTCTCGGCCACCTCGCGGCCGGTGCCCTCGATCACGACCCGGCCGCTCTCGAGGACATAGGCCCGGTCGGCGATGGCGAGGGCGGAGGCGGCGTTCTGCTCGACGAGCAGCACGGTGCGGCCCTCCTCGCGGAGCTGGCCGATCACCCGGAAGATCTCCTCCACGATTAGCGGCGCGAGCCCCATGGACGGCTCGTCCATGAGGAGGATCTCGGGCTCGGCCATGAGCGCTCGGCCGATGGCCAGCATCTGCTGCTCGCCGCCGGACATGAGCCCGGCCTGCTGGTCGAGACGCTCGGCGAGGCGCGGGAAGCGGGCCAGGACCGCGTCCCGGCGGGAGGCGATGGGGCCGGGGCACCGATAGGCGCCCATGGACAGGTTCTCGTCGACGCTCATGTTGGCGAAGACCTGCCGGCCTTCAGGCACCTGGACGATGCCCCGCCTCGCGATGACGTGGGCGGCCTCCCCCGCGACGTCCCGGCCCTTGAAGCGCACCGATCCCGCGCGCGGCCGGAGCAGGCCCGAGATGCCCCGCAGGATCGTGGTCTTGCCGGCACCGTTGGCGCCGATCAGGGATACGACCGTGCCGGCCGCGACGGAGATCGCGACGTCCGACACGACGTCGTTCCGGCCATAGCCGAGCCGCAGCCCCGAGACGGACAGGACGGGTTCGCTCACGCGGCCTCCCCAGCCTGCCGGCCGTGGCCGAGATAGGCCTCGATGACGGCCGGGTGCTCGCGGATCTCGCGCGGCGTGCCGTCCGCGATGCGGCGGCCGAAATTCATCACGGTGATGCGGTCGCAGAGCGACATCACGAATTTCATGTCGTGCTCGACGAGGAGCAACGTCAGGCGCCGCTCGGCGACGAGGCGGCGGAGCAGCGGCACGAGCGAGGCGGTCTCGGCCGGGTTCATGCCGGCGGCGGGCTCGTCGAGAAGGAGAAGCTTCGGCCGGGCGGCGAGCGCGCGCGCGATCTCGAGCCGGCGCTGGTCGCCGTAGGGGAGGTCGCCCGCCCTCCTGGCCGCCGCGCCGCCGAGCCCGACGAGGCCGAGCAGCGCCTGCGCCTCGGCCGCGGCCTCGCGTTCCTCCCGCCGGAAGCCCGGGAGCCGCCCGAGGATGGCCGGGAGACCGCTCGCGAGCCGGCTGTGCATGCCGGTCATGACGTTCTCGAGCGCGGAGGCGTCAGTGAACATCCGGATGTTCTGGAAGGTGCGGGCGAGGCCACGGGCCGTGCGCCGGTAGGTCGAGAGGCCGTCGAGAGGCGCCCCGTCCAGCGCCACCGTGCCGGCATCCGGCACGAGCACGCCGGAGACGAGGTTGAAGAACGTCGTCTTGCCGGCCCCGTTCGGCCCGATCAGGCCGTGGACAGTGCCGGGCTCGACCGCGAGGTCGACGCCGTCCACGGCCTTCAGCCCGCGGAACGTGCGGGTGAGGCCGGCGACGCGGAGGAGCGGCTCGCTCATGCCGTCACGCGCCGCGGCGCCGCATCCGCCAGGGCAGGACGCCCTTCGGCAGGAACAGGACCGCCACCACGATGATGGCGCCGTTGATGAGCAGCCGGAAATCAGCCAGCGGCCGCAAGACCTCCGGCAGGAGCGTCAGGACCGTCGATCCCAGCACCGGGCCGAGCGGCGAGCCGCTGCCGCCGAGCAGCGCGAAGGACAGGATCGTGACCGCGAATTCGAAGCTGTACTCGCCCGCCCCGATGAAGGACGAGACATGGGCCGAGAGCGCGCCCGCGTAGCCGGCGAGCGCCGCCGAGGTGACGAGCGCCGCCATCCGGTACCGGGGCAGCACCACGCCCATCACGCCGGCCGCGACCTCGTCCTCGCGCATCGCCTCCATGGCGCGCCCGATCCTGGAGCGTGCCAGCGCGAAAAACCCCGCGAGCGCGACCGCGAGGCTGCCGTAGATGGTGCCGATCCCGGCCCGCTCGGGAATGCCGGACAGGCCGAGCGCCCCTCCCGCATAATTCCAGTTCACGAGGAGGATGCGGACGATCTCGCCCAGCCCGAGCGTCGCGATGGCGAGATAGACGCCCGTCAGCCGCAGCGTCGGACCGCCGACCGCGAGCGCCACCAGCGCCGGCACGGCGGCCGAGGCGAGGAGCACGAGGGGGAACGGCAGCCCGAGCTTCAGGGTGAGCAGCGCCCCCGTATAGGCCCCGATGCCCATGAAGGCCGCCTGGCCGAGCGAGAGCTGGCCCACCTGCAGCACGACGTACATGGACAGGGCGAGGAGGCCGTTGATGCCGACCGCGTGGATGACCGTCCCGTAGGTGAACAGGACGTCGTCGAGCCAATCCGCCACCGCGTCAGACCCGCTTCGCGGCGGCGCGGC
>CALMTJ010000016.1:1662-1983 GCA_937872715.1 uncultured Methylobacteriaceae bacterium | reverse complement strand
TTGACGTCGAGGGCGAGAAGGTCGAGCCGCCGACCGGCCTCGTCCCAGGCCGCCCGGCCGGACAGGCGGTCGATGCGGACCGGAGCCTGCCCCGGGATGGCGAGCTGGCCTTCGCCGCTCCGGAAAGCTCCGTCGAGGCGGGTAAGCCGCCCGTCGGTGATGCCGACCGAAATGGTGCCGGAGACCTTCACGTCCGGGTCGGCCGGCAGTCCCGAGAGCCCGCCGAACAGGAGGAGGTCCTCGACCGGCAGGTCCTCCGCCTGCAGCTCGGCCTCGCGGCTTCCTTCCTGACTGCGGGCCGAACCCGAGATGCCGAACGAT
>CALMTJ010000016.1:0-1652 GCA_937872715.1 uncultured Methylobacteriaceae bacterium | reverse complement strand
CGGCCGGACGACCGGCTCCAGGAGGGATGCGACGGCCCGCGACACCGCGGAGGGCGCGCCGCCCTCGGGCGACGGAGCGGGAAGCGGGGCCGGCGCCGGCAGGGACGGCAGCGACGTGCCGGCGGGCGGCTCCGCCACGAAGGCGAGGGAGCCGTCTCGCGACAGGATGCCCGTGACCTGCAAGTCCCGCAGCTCGACTTCCTTCGGGACGAGGCTGCCCACGAGAAGCGCCCGCGGGTCGAGGCTGACCGTCGCGTAGGGCGCCCGCACGACGGCCACGCCGGCCGGGTTGCGGATCTCGAGCCCGGATGCCCGGACGGCGGGCTGCACGCCCTTCAGCTCGATCGCGGTGTCGGTCAGCCTCACGGCCCAGCCCGGGCCGAGGCGAGCGGCGAGAGCTGCCGCGACCCGGACGGAATAGGTGTCGAGACTGATCGGGCCGGCCACGAGGCGCAGCAGCAGGGCGATCCCGGCCAGCGACAGGACGGCGACGATCGCCAGCTTCACGTAGAGCGTCCGCCGGACGATGCGCGTCCAGCGGCGTCGGCGGGCATGGCGCCCCTCCGCCTCTCGTTCGACCTTGACCGGAGCCGACATCAACCCTCATGCCGAAGCTGGGCGGCCGCATGGCGACGCGCCCGCGTATCGCGATCGATATAGGACAGTCTGGAGGACGCCCGGTTCCGCACCCGCCCGAGTGTCGGCCGACCGGCTGACTTCAGAAACCGTTCGATGATGACGAAAGGAAGGCGCATGCAGCTCACGATCGGTCAGGCCGCCCCACCCTTCACCCTGCCGCGAGCGGAAGGCGATCCCGTGTCGCTCTCCGGGTTCGCCGGCCGCAAGGTGGTGCTGTTCTTCTACCCTAAGGACGACACGCCGGGCTGCACCCAGGAATCGCGCGAGTTCGACGCGCTACGCGACCGGTTCGCGGCGATCGACACGGAGGTGATCGGCGTCTCTCCGGACAGCGTGAAGAGCCACTCGAAATTCGCCGGCAAGCACGAGCTCGGCCTCACGCTCTTGTCCGACGAGGCGAAGACGGTGCTCGAATCCTACGGCGTCTGGGCCGAGAAGAGTATGTACGGCCGCAAGTACATGGGCGTCGAGCGCACCACGTTCCTGATCGGCCGGGACGGCAGGATCGCGAAGGTATGGCCCAAGGTGAAGGTCTCGAACCACGCGCAGGAGGTGCTGGACGCGGCGGCCGCCCTCTGAAGGAGCCGCCGCTCAAGCCTTCCTTAACCCTAACGGGGTGTGATCGGCCGGTCTCGTCCCGGATCTGCCCGATGCGTCGCGATTTCACCCCGGCCCATGTGACCGCGCCCGCCGCCGGCGGACGGGTCGTGTTCTCCGTCCATCGCCGGACGGCGGTCGGCGCGTTGGTCGCAGCCGGGGCGCTGACGCTCTGGGCTGCGGGTGCGACCTGGTTCGTCGCGGCCCGCGACGACTTGGCACAGCGCGTCTTCATCGGCGAGACGGAGATGCGCTATTCCTACGAGGACCGTCTGGGCCGGCTCCGGCAGGAGCTTGAGCGCGAGGTCACCCAGAACATGGTGGAGCGCCGCGGCTTCGAGAGCCGCGCGGCGGCGCTGGCCGCCCGTCAGGCGGAGATCGAGCAGCGTCAAGCGTGGCTTCGGTCCGCCGCGGAC
>CALMTJ010000015.1 GCA_937872715.1 uncultured Methylobacteriaceae bacterium | reverse complement strand
CTCCGCACCGGCCGGGCGTCGCCGGCCATGCTGGACACCGTCCGGGTGGACTACACGTCGACGCGGGCGGGCGGTCCGGCCGCTCCCCGCTTCGCGCTCTGCCGCTTCGCCTCGCCCGACCTGTCGCCGAACCGTGCCGACCTTCTGGCGATCACGACCGACCGCGGCCCGCTGAGCGGGGCTGCGGTCTACCTTCTCAAGCGCTACTACCTCGACACGCCGGACGCCGTCGCGGCCGAGCCGGGTCCGGCGGAGGGAGGGGCGGGCCTGCCGTTCCTCGCGCCCCGCCTCGCCTACCTCGCCCAGCAGGCCCTGGCCGGGCTGCCGCTCCTCGCCACCTACGGATTGCTCGCCGCCGCCTACGCGCTCGTGTTCGGCCTCGTCGGCCGCATCAATCTCGCCTTCGGCGAGATCGCGGCCGTGGGCGGCGCCTCGGTGGCGCTCGCCGCGTATGCAGGGGGGCTCGCCGGCCTGCCGGTTCTCCTTTCGCTCGCAGGCGCGACCCTGCTGGCCGCGGGAGCGGCGGCCCTTCACGCCGCGCTCGCCGGTGCCGCCGCCTTCGTGGCGGTCCCGCCGCGGCGGACGCAGGCGAGCCTGATCGCGACGGTCGGGCTGTCCCTCGCGCTCGCGGAATACCTGCGGCTCGCGCGCGGACGCATCGCGCCCTGGATCCCGCCCGTCCTGAACGATCCCGTGCCGCTCGCCCGGACGGACGGGTTCACCGTCACGGCGACCCCGTCCGGGCTGCTCACGGCCGCGGCCGGATGCGCGGCCGCCCTCGCCCTCGTCTCATTCATGCGGCGCTCCCGGTTCGGGCGGAGCTGGCGCGCCTGGGCTGACGATCACCGCGCCGCCGCCCTGTTCGGCATCGACGGGCACCGGCTCACGCTCGGAAGGTCGTGCCGGCGTTCGGAACGGCCTCCGCGGTCGGCCCCTGCGGCCGGGCGGACGGGTTCCCGCGGGGGCTGAAGGGGCTCGCCGCCGCCGTCCTGGGCGGCGTCGGCTCCGTCGGGGGCGCGTTCGCCGGAGGGCTGGCGATCGGTCTCGTCGAGACGTTATGGTCAACCTTCCTGCCGATCGAGGGACGCGACCGCGCGCTCTACACCGTGCTCGTTGGCCTCATCATCCTGTGCCCGGACGGGCTCGCGCGCGCATGGCGGGAGCGGCGGTGACGCGCCTCGCGATCGGCCCGGCCGACATCCGCCGGGCGGCGGCCGCCATCGCCGGGCAGGTGGTCGTCACGCCCTGCCTCGCCGCGCCCCGCCTGTCGGCGCTCACGGGCGCGACCGTCTTCGTGAAATACGAGAACATGCAGGCGACGGGCGCCTTCAAGGCCCGGGGCGCCCTGAACAAGCTCCTGTCCCTCTCGTCCGACGAGCGCGCCCGGGGGGTGGTGGCCATGTCGGCCGGCAACCACGCCCAGGCGGTCGCCTACCACGCCGCCCGCCTCGGCATCGCCGCCGCGATCGTGATGCCGGCCACGACCCCGCTCGTGAAGGCCGAGAACACGCGCGCCCACGGCGCCGACGTGATCCTGCACGGCGAGACGCTGGCCGAATCGGCCGAGCGCGCCGCGGATCTCGGCCGCGAGCGCGGGTACGTGCTCGTCCATCCCTACGACGATCCCCTGATCATGGCCGGCCAGGGCACGCTCGCCTTCGAGATGCTCGACGCCGTGCCCGACCTCGACGACATCGTCGTCCCGATGGGAGGCGGCGGGCTGATCTCCGGCATCGCGGTCGCGGCCAAGTCGGTCAGGCCGGACATCCGCATCGTGGGCGTCGAGGCGGCGCTCTACCCCTCCGTCGACAACGCGCTCCGGGGCGCCGCGGCGCCGGTCGGCGGCCCGACGCTCGCCGAGGGCATCGCGGTCAAGAATGTCGGCCGCCTCACCCTGCCGGTCATACGCGAATTCGTGTCGGAGATCGTCCTCGTCGGCGAGCCCGCGCTGGAGCGGGCCGTCGACGCCTACGCGAACCTCTGCCGCACGATGGCGGAGGGCGCCGGCGCGGCCGGTCTCGCCGCCATGCTGACCCGGCCGGACCTGTTCGCGGGACGGCGGGTCGGGCTCGTGCTCTGCGGCGGCAACATCGACGCACGCCTTCTCGCCTCCGTGATGGTGCGGCAGCTCGAGCGGGACGACCGCATCGCGTCCTTCCGGCTGACGATGAGCGACCGGCCGGGGCTGCTCGGCACGGTCGCGAGCCGGCTCGGCGAGCTCGGCGCCAACATCCTGGAGGTGGCGCATGGCCGCCTGTTCCTCGACGTCCCGGCGAAGGGCGTGTCGATCGACGTCACGGTCGAGACCCGCAGCGCCCGGCACACGGCGGCCATCATGGAGGCGCTCTCGGCCGACGGCCTCAGCCCGCGCCGCATCGGACCCGCCGGGTTGTCCGAAACGGCCTATTGATGGGACATCCCGCGGCATGACCACCGACGTGCTCTCCCTCGACGTCGCGGGCCTCCTCGACCTGTACCGCTCGGCCAAGCTCTCGCCTCGCGAGGCGATCGGAGCGGTGCTGGACGAGGCGGAACGCCTGGACCCCGTCGTGAACGCCTTCGCGCTCATCGACCGCGAGGGCGCCCTGGCGGAGGCCGCGAGATCCGCGAGGCGGTGGAGATCCGGGAAGCCGAAGGGCCCGCTCGACGGAGTGCCCTTCACCGTCAAGGACAACATGATCTGGGCCGGCCGCCCGACCCGGCGCGGGTCGAGGACGACGGACGACGCCCCCGCCGGGGAAAGCGCGCCGTCCGTCGACCGGCTCCTCGCGGCGGGCGCGATCCCGATCGGCAAGACCACCCTGCCGGAATTCGGCTGGAAGGGCCTCGGCGATTCGCCCCTCTACGGGATCTCCCGCAACCCTTGGGACACCCGGATGACGGCGGGCGGCTCCTCCGCCGGAGCAGCCGCCGCCGCCGCGCTCGGGCTCGGCACCCTTCATCTCGGCACGGACGGCGCGGGATCGATCCGGATCCCGGCCTCGTTCTGCGGCGTCTTCGGGCTGAAGCCGAGCTTCGGCCGGGTGCCGGCCTTTCCGCCGTCGCCCTTCGCGATCGTGTCGCATGTCGGCCCGATCACCCGCAGCGTGACCGACGCCGCCATCATGCTCCGGGTGATCGCGGCGCCCGATCCGCGCGACATGACGGCCAGCGTGACCCCGCCCCAGGACTACCTCGCCGGCCTCGAGATCGGGATACGGGGCTTGCGGGTCGCCTGGAGCCCGGACCTCGGCTTCGCGACCGGGATCGACCCGGAGGTGGCCGCCATCACGGCGGCGGCGGCGCGCGCCTTCGCCGACCTCGGCGCGGCCGTCGAGGAGGCGAGCCCCGCCTTCGCCGACCCGATCGGCACGCTGGACACGATCTGGCACACCGGCGCCTGGTCGGTGCTGCGTGCGGTGCCGGAAGCACGCTGGCCGGAGATCGACCCCGCCTTCGTCGAGGTGGGGCTGCGCGGGCGCGACATCGCGGGCGCCGATTACGTGGCCGCCGCCAATGCCCGCGGGTCGCTCTACCTCGCCGCCGAGCGCTTCCACGAGCGCTACGACCTTCTTCTCACGCCCACGGTCGCGATCCCGGCCTTCGCGGCCGGCCACGACACCCCGCCGGGCGGCTCACATGGCGGGAACTGGCTGAACTGGACGCCCTTCAGCTACCCGTTCAACCTCACGCTCCAGCCGGCCGCGACCGTGCCCTGCGGCCGGACGAAATCCGGCCTGCCGGTCGGGCTGCAGATCGTCGGCCCGGCCGGGCGGGACGGGCAGGTGCTCCGCGCCGCCCGGGCCTTCGCGGCGGCCCGGCCGTGGCCGACCGCTCCCGAGCCCCGCATCCCGGCGACCTGACGCGCTCGCGATCCGTCGCTCCACGCGGCGGGTAGCGCCTGCCGAGAGCCTGAGGATGGCGCGGCCGGGAGCGCTTGCGTCGCCCGACGGCGAGCCCGAACGTCGGCTGATGCCGATCCGGACGAATCAGCTCCCGGCGACAGGCCGGACGCGCCTCCCCTTCGCGGCCGCGCTCGCCTGCGCGCTCCTCCTGGCCGGGGACGCGGCCGCCCAATCCGTGACGCTGGATCTCGGCCCCGGCAACGGCTTGGCCGAACGGGCACTCCAGCTCGTGGCGCTGGTCACCGTGCTGGCCGTCGCGCCCTCCGTCCTCATCATGGTGACCTCGTTCACCCGGATCGTGGTCGTCCTGTCGCTGCTCCGCTCCGCCATCGGCACGCAAACGGCGCCGCCGAACGCGGTGATCGTCAGCCTCGCCATGTTCCTCACCGCCTTCGTCATGGCGCCGACCTTTCGCGAGGCCTACCGGACCGGCGTGCAACCGCTCCTCGCCGGCCAGATCCAACCGGCGGACGCTTTCACCCAGGGGTCCGGGCCGTTCCGCACCTTCATGCTCCGGCAGGTGCGGGAAAAGGACCTGATGCTGTTCGTCGACCTGTCGCGGCAGGCCGCGCCCGCGACGCCGGAGGCGGTGCCGCTGGAGGTGCTGGTGCCGGCCTTCATGATCTCCGAGCTGCGGCGCGCGTTCGAGATCGGCTTCCTGCTCTTCGTGCCGTTCCTCGTGATCGACCTCGTGGTCGCCTCCATCCTGATGTCCGTCGGCATGATGATGCTGCCGCCGGCCACCATCGCCCTGCCGTTCAAGCTCATCTTCTTCGTGCTGGTGGACGGGTGGAGCCTCGTCGCGGGCTCCCTTGTCCAGAGCTTCGGCTCGTGACGACTCCTCGTCATCGCGAGCGGAGCCACGCCACCCGGGGGCTGGCGCGCCGGCCGGGATCGCTCCGTTCGCGAGGACGAGGTCGGATCAGCCACGTCCGGCGGCGGCCGCCGGCGCCTCCGTCCCGGCGCTGTGGCCGGTGGCCGGAGCCAGACCCGGCGGGAGAGGCGCCGCGTCCGGCCGGAAGGCGCCGAGGATCGCCTTCAGCCCGTCGACCCGGCCCGCTTCCTGGGCGAGCGTCCGGAACTCGCGCGTCTGGGCGGCGCCGGGCCGCAGGAGGAGCTCGAACCGGCCGGCATCGGGGGAATCCATCATCTTGGCGGCGAACTTCTCCCTCAGCCGGTCGAGGCCGATCCGATCGGACACGACCGCGTAGGCGATGGCGGCCCGCAGCACGTCCCCCCGTTCCTGGTCCGCGAGGGCGTCCGGCCCCTGCCAGCGCGTGCGGAGCAGCTTCTCGCTCCCTTCCCCGGCTTCCGCCCAGCGCCGCGCCTTCCAGAGCACGCCGATGCGGAGCCGGTCCATCTCCGGGCCGGGCTCGCCGTCGATGATCTCGAGCGCGAGGTCCGTGCGCGACAGGTCGGATTGCGCCTGCGCCTCCAGCACGGTCCTGAAGCGCCGGGTGTCGGCCGGAAGATCCGAGAACCGGCTCTTCTGAAGCGCGGAGAGCGCCAGGAGCGGCTTGCCGTCGAGGAGCCGGATGGCGGCGAGCCGGGCCGCGACCGCCGACTTGGCGGCACCGGTCAGCCGGTTGTCGACCTGGTGCTGGAGGAGGTCCGCCGCTGGATCGAGCAGGTCGAGATCCACCAGCCGATCGGCGAGGCGGCGCACGATCTCGTCGCCTCGCCGACCCACGGGCGCGAGCTCGCGGAAGTCGAAATAAAGCGAGAGCGCCTGCACGGCCGACAGCGCGCGGCCTTCCTGGCCGAGCATCAGCGCTTCGAGGAGGCGCGAGCTCTCGTCGTGGAGCGCGCGGGTGAGGTCGTGGTCGGGGAAGTAGCGGTTCGCGCGGCGGCTCATCTCGAACATGTCGCGCCAGCGGCCGGCCTCGCCGTAGAGACGGGCGAGCTCGCTGATCGTGCCGATCTCCGTCTCCCCTCCCCGCCAGGCCACGGACAGCGTCTCGAGGCGGGACGTCGCCGTGTCGCGGTCCATCGCGCCCGTCTTCTGTGACAGCCCGACCAGGCGGCGGAGCGCGTCGTAGCCGACGGACGTGTCGGGGCTGTCGGCGAGAGCGCCGTAGCTCTTCAGCGCCGCCGCCGTGCGGCCGGCCGCTTCGTCGACGCGGGCTCGGGCGAGGTCGTGCGCGTCATGCGGGACGGAGCCGGCGGCGAGCCGGTCGATCGCGGCGAGCTCGGCCTCGGCCCGCGGCAGGTCGGCCGTCTCGATCGCCGCTTCGAGGGCGACGAGCCGGATCGGCCCCGCGAGATCGTCCGGGTAGAGTTCGAGCACGTCGAGCGCCTTGCGGAACCCTCCGAGCGCCGCCGCCCAGCGCCGCTCGGAGGCGTCCACGACCGCGCGCCACAGGATCGCCTCCGGGTCATCGCCGAGCGCGTCGGAGGAGAGGAGCGCGCGCGCCTTGTCCGGCCGGCCCGCCCGCGCTGCCGCGATGCCCGAGAGGAGGATCGCCTCGCGCCGCCGGCCGAACACCAGATCCTCCTCGCGGGCGAGGAGAAGGAGGCCCGAGGCCTCCTCGTTCATGCCGTTCACGACCAGGAAGCGGGCGAGCCGGTAGCGGGATTCGGCGCGGCCGGATTGCGGGACGTCGGCCGTCTCGGCCACGAGCTCGTTGTAGCGCTCGGAGAAGCCGGTCGCCGCGGTCTCGCCCCAGGCGTCGCGGGTCATGACGAGCCTGCGGCCCTGCGACCCGTCGAGGCCGCCCGACCCGATCCGGCCGGCCGGCGAGAGGCTGAGGCCCGCCTCGCGCGTCACCGTGACTTGCCGGCCCCGTTGGAGCCGAGCAGCGCCACGATCTGCCCGCGCGGCACCGTGACGCCGCCCCGGCCGAGCCCGACGACGAGGTCATCCGTCCGGGCTTCCACGGCCACGCCATGCAGCGTCGCGGGCAGGTTGAACTCGACGAAGGAGCGGGGCAGCGGCAGGTTCTGAACGCGGCCGGCCGCGGTCGCGACCGCGAGGCGCGTCCCGTCCCGGTCGCGCAGCCAGCGCGTCCGGGAGGCGCCCGGAAGCGACACCACCGCCAGGCCCTGCCCGTTCTCGTCCGTGGCCCGCGTCACCTTCAGCGCGTCCGGCGGGAGAGCCCCCGACGCCCCGCCGAAGGTGAGGCGCCAGCCCTCGCCCTCCGAATCGAGGCGCGCCGGCCCGTCC
>CALMTJ010000014.1 GCA_937872715.1 uncultured Methylobacteriaceae bacterium | reverse complement strand
GAACAAGGCCGTGTGGTAGGCGAGGAGCTGGATCGGCAGCGCGAGGATGAGCGGCGTGACGACCGGATCGCAATCCGGCATCACGATCGTCCCCATCGTCTCCATGGCGGCCTCGGCCGCGCCCTTCTTGTCCGTGATGAGGAGGATGCGGCCGCCGCGGGCCGAGACCTCCTGCATGTTCGAGACCGTCTTCTCGAACCACGGATCGTGCGGGGCGAGCACGATCACCGGCATCGTCTCGTCGACGAGCGCGATCGGGCCGTGCTTGAGTTCGCCCGCCGCGTAGCCCTCGGCGTGGATGTAGGAGAGCTCCTTCAGCTTCAACGCCCCTTCGAGCGCCAGCGGGTAGGAGGTGCCGCGCCCGAGATAGAGGACGTCCTTCGCCTTCGCGATCTCGCGGGCCAGGATCTCGATCGCGGGCTCGCAGAGCAGCGCCTCGCTCATCAGGCCCGGCACGGCGAGCAGCGCGTCGGCGAGCCGCTTCTCGTCGTCCTCCGACAGGTGCCCGCGCGCCCGCCCGGCCGCGACCGCGAGCGAGAGGAGCACGGCGAGCTGGCAGGTGAAGGCCTTGCTGGAGGCGACCCCGACCTCCATCCCGGCCAGCGTCGGCGCCATTCCGTCGCTCTCGCGGGCCATCGTCGAGGTCTGGACGTTGACGACGGAGAGGATGTGCTGGCCCTGCCGCCTGGCGTAGTTCAGGGAGGCCAGCGTGTCGGCCGTCTCGCCCGATTGGGACACGAAGAGCGCGAGCTGCCCGGGCGATAGCGGCGCCTCGCGGTAGCGGAACTCGGACGCGACGTCGATCTCGACCGGCAGGCGAGCCAGGCGCTCGAACCAGTATTTCGCGACGAGCCCGGCATAGTAGGCCGTGCCGCAGGCCGAGATGGAGATGCGCTCGATCTCCGCGAAGGAGAACGGCAGGTCGGGCAGCGCCATGCGGCCGGCGGCGAAATCGACGTAATGGGCGATCGTGCGGCCGACGACCTCCGGCTGCTCGTAGATCTCTTTCGCCATGAAGTGGCGGTGGTTGCCCTTGGAGGCGATGCCGGAGCCGACCGGCACCGTGTGGCGGGGACGCTCGACCGGGTGTCCGTCCTTGTCCCGCACGACCGCGCCCGCCCGGGACAGGACCGCCCAATCCCCGTCCTCCAGGAACGAGACCTGGTCGGTGAAGGGGGCGAGCGCGAGCGCGTCCGAGCCGAAATACATCTCTCCCTCGCCGTAGCCGATGGCGAGCGGGGCGCCGTGGCGGGCGCCGATGAGCTGGTCGTCCTCGCCCTCGAACAGGAAGACGAGCGCGAAGGCGCCGCGGAGCCGCGGCAGCGTCGCCGCCACGGCCTCCAGCGGTGTGCGGCCTTGGCGGAGCTCGTCCGTGACGAGCTGGGCCACGACCTCCGTGTCGGTCTCCGTCCGGAAGACCACGCCCTTGGCGGCCAGCTCCTCCTTCAAGCGGCGGAAGTTCTCGATGATGCCGTTATGGACGACGGCGAGCTTATCCGTCGCGTGCGGGTGGGCGTTCGTCTCGTTCGGCCGGCCATGGGTCGCCCAGCGGGTATGGCCGATGCCGATCGCCCCCGAGAGCGGGGCATGGGACAGCTTCAGCTCGAGGTTGCGGAGCTTGCCCTCGGCCCGTCGCCGCTCGAGACGGCCGTTCTCCAGCGTCGCGATCCCGGCCGAATCGTAGCCGCGGTATTCGAGCCGCTTCAGCGCGTCGACCACCTGCGTCGCGACCGCCTCCCGCCCGAGAATGCCTACGATCCCGCACATGTCCGTCCGTCCAGCTCCGCCGACGAATACACCACGGCCCGGGTGAACGAAAACCGAACTCTCCGAGCCGCTCTCGACCGCGCGTCCCTACTTTCCGCCCCTGGCGCGCGCCCAGCCCTCCTTGACGACCTGCCTCCCGCGCCCGAGCGCGAGGGCGTCGGCCGGCACGTCTTCCGTCAGCACCGAGCCCGACCCGATATAGGCGCGGTCGCCGATCGTGATCGGGGCGACGAGGGAGGAGTTCGTGCCGATGAAGGCCTCCCGGCCGATCGTCGTCCTGTGCTTGGAGA
>CALMTJ010000013.1:629-7623 GCA_937872715.1 uncultured Methylobacteriaceae bacterium | reverse complement strand
GGCGGGCTCGGGCTGGACGCGGCCGCGGGCGGCGGCTTCTCCGAGGACGGGCCGGGCCTCACCGCGCTCGCCGGCGGCGTCGCGCGGGACGATCATCTCCCCGCCCCGGCGGGCGCGGGGCCGCACCTCCGCCTGTGGCGCCAGCCGCACCGGGCCCGTGCCGGCCGGGGGACCGCGGCGCGGCTGGAGGAGCTCGACCGCGCCGTCGAGGAGCCGGTCCCGCGTGACGCCCGCCTCAGGCATCGCGCAGCTCGTTCGCCAGACCCGCTTCCGTGAGGAGGCGCCGGGCCTTCGCGGCCCAGTCGCCCGGGACGAGGAGCCGGCGCGGAAAGGCGCCGATCGAGCCTTCCAGAACGCTGACATGGCCGTCCGCCACCATGTTCGGCACGCGCTCGGCCTCGAGCAGGCTCTGCACGTAGCCGATGAGCACCACGTCGTTCGTCCGGATCAGCTCGACCATGCAGCCCTTGGGGGATCCCGCGCGTCATCGGCCCGCGTTGCGGCGGGCGGGCCGCCATGCGAAACGTCCCGCTCATCATCCGGCCGAAGCCGCGTTTCGGCAATGGAGAGGTCGCGCGTGGGCGTCGTCGTGTCATTCGAGGAGCGTGCGCCCGGAGCGCGCCCGGACATCGACGAGCTCGTTGGCCTGGTCCGCGACGACATGGAGCGCGTCAACGCGCTGATCATCGCCCGGACGGGGTCGCGCGTCACGATGATCCCCGAGGTCGCGAACCACCTCATCTCCTCGGGCGGGAAGCGCCTGCGCCCGATGCTGACGCTCGCCGCCGCGGCCCTGTCCGGCTACCGCGGCCAGGGGCACGTGAACCTCGCGGCCTCCGTCGAGTTCATGCACACCGCGACGCTCCTGCACGACGACGTGGTCGACGCCTCCACCATGCGGCGCGGCAAGATCGCGGCCCGGCTGAAATGGGGCAACGAGGCGAGCGTGCTGGTCGGCGACTACCTGCTCGGCCAGGCCTTCAAGATGATGGTCGAGGTCGGCTCGCTCCCGGCGCTCGGCATCCTGTCGGCGGCCGCCGCCGTGATCGCCGAAGGCGAGGTCCTCCAGCTCTCCGCCGCCAAGAACACGGAAACCAACGAGGACGAGTACCTCGCGGTGATCCGCGGCAAGACGGCCGAGCTCTTCGCTGCCGCCTGCGAGGTCGGCGCGGTGATCGCGGACCGCTCCAAGGCCGAGCAGGCGGCCTGCCGGTCCTACGGAATGAATCTCGGCATCGCCTTCCAGCTCGTGGACGACGTGCTGGATTACGGCGGCACCTCCGTCACCCTCGGCAAGAATGTCGGCGACGATTTCCGCGAGGGGAAGGTCACGCTTCCCGTGGTCCTCTCCTTCCGCCGGGGAACGCCCGAGGAGCGGGATTTCTGGCGGGGAGCGATCGAGCACGGCGAGGTCGGCGACGGCGACCTCGAACGGGCGATCGGAATCCTGCGCCGCAGCCGGGCGTTGGAGGACACGATCGAGCGCGCCCGCCATTACGGTGCCATGGCGCGCGACGCCCTGGCCCTGTTCCCGCCCAGCTCGGTGAAGGAGGCGCTCCTGCGCACCGTGGAGTTCTGCATCGGCCGCGTCAGCTGACGGATTCACAATCTTCGGTTGATCTGACGCCCCGGTTCTGCTTGTCTTCCCGGCGGTTCGGGGGTGCCGATGCCGCATGTCTCGGGTAAGCTGATCGCGGCTTTGTGCGGCGTGGCCGCCGCCCTGGCGTTCCTGGCCCTCGTCTTCTTCTACGCGGATGGCCCGGGGACGCTCCGCTGCACCGTCCTGGGCGAGGTCAAGCAATCCGCCCTGAAGGCGCGGGAGGGCGGCGACGGCCTGCATGGCTACGCCAAGCGCGAGACGCAGATCTACAACGACCTCGTCCAGCGCTACGACTATTACGCCTGCGAGAGCTTCTGGTACGGCGTGCTCTGGAACGTCGGGACGTTGACGGTGATGGTGCTGACCTCGCTTACCGCCCTGCTCGCGGCGATGGATTTCGGCAAGAGGAACTGGGGTCGCGCCACGCTGGCGACCCTTCCGGCGCTCGCGGCGCTTCTCGGCGCCGTCCTCACGCAATTCCGGCTGCAGGAAACCTGGGTGCTGCGTGAGGCAGGCCGGATCGAGGTCGGGTCCATGCTCGACCGCGTCCGCCGGATCGAAGACAACGATCCGAAAAAGCTCGAGACGCTGAACAAGGTCCAGGACGAGGCGATCGACCTGGAACGCGTCCAGGCGCGGCAGTTCTTCTCCACGCTGTTCAAAGGCGAGCAGCGGGAAACCCCGCCCGCCTCGGAGAAGCGCTGAGCCTGGACCCGCCGCCTCAGCGCAGCAGGGTCGGCTTCACCCACCAGCCGGGCTCGTCGGCCCGGACCGCCTTCGCGGCACGGGCGGCCGCGTGGCAATCGTCGAACAGGCCGAAGACGGTGGCTCCGGAACCGGACATCCGGGCGAGCCGACACCCCTCGGCCGCCCGCAGACGGTCGAGCGAGGCGCCGATGGACGGCGCGAGGGCCACGGCCGGGGGTTCGAGGTCGTTCCGAGTGGCGGATAGCAGCCGGAAGAGGCCGTCACGCGTCGCCTCCGCCATGTCGGGATGCGGGGCCGCGTCGAGCGCCTCGCCCGGCGAGAGGCCGAGACGCCTGAACACGGCGGGCGTCGGCACCGCCACGCCGCAATTCACCAGCACGGCGAAGAGCGGCGGGATCGGCAGCCTCGGCCCGACCCGCTCGCCGGCCCCCTCCATCATGCGGGCCGCCGGATCGAGGCAGACCGGGATGTCCGAACCCGTCTCGCGCGCCGCCTCGGCGAGCGCCGGAAGGTCAGGCGGGAGCCCGTTCGCACGCGCGAGGAGCCGCAGGGCGGCGGCGGCATCGGCCGAACCGCCGCCGATCCCGGCCGCGGCGGGCAGGTTCTTGCGGAGGTGGAACCTGCCCGGCCGAAGATCCGGGATCCGTCGCTGGAGCGCGCGGGCGGCCCGGATCACAAGGTTGTCCTCGACGGGTCCGGCCGCGCCGGCGCGGGGTCCGTCGACGGTCAGGGACAGGTCCGGCCCGGGCTCCAGGCTGAGATGGTCGGCGATCCCGGCGAAGACGACGAGGCTCCGCAGCGCATGAAAGCCGTCCGCCCGGCGACCGAGGACATGCAACGACAGGTTCACCTTGGCGGGAGCGCGGGAGGAGAGAGGGGTCAAGATGATCCGCTTTGATCCAGGGCAGCATGGCCGCACCGCCCCGCGGCCCGAACGTTCACATCGTGCTCAATGGGAGCGATCCCCGAGGCCGTGCGTCGGCGCGGGATCGCTTCTGCGGCCACACCTTCTCGCGATGGGGCGGAACGAGCCAGGCCTGGAGCTTCTGACGAATCTCCTGGACCACGAATCAGTCCGTCATGGCCGGGCTTGGCCCGGCTATCCACGAAGGACGCTGCCGCGAGCGATCCCGTCGACGTCACGGCCCCGGACGGACGTGGATGGCCGGGCCAAGCCCCGGCCAAGACGGATAGATCGCAATCGGTTCCGTCAGGGCCTCCTAGCCGCCGCTCTTCGTGTCCGGGGCCGTCGATCCGGTCTGCGCTTCGGCGGGCTTCGGCTCGTCCGGCAACCCGGCCCGGAGCTTCTCCTCGATCTTCCTCAGATCGTCCGGCTCCGGGCTCGAATCCTTGGCGTGCTGCCACTGGAACTTGGCCTCGAGCCGCCGGCCGACCCGCCAATACGCGTCGCCGAGATGGTCGTTGATGACCGGGTCGCCGGCCTTCAGCTCGGCCGCCTTCTCCAGCTCGCGGACTGCGTCCTCCCAATGGCCGAAGCGGAAATAGCCCCAGCCCAGGCTGTCGATGATCATTCCGTCGCGAGGGTTCAGCTCGACCGCCTGCCGCAGCATGCGGAACGCCTCGTCGAGATTCGTGCCGCCGTCCACCCACGAATAGCCGAGATAGTTCAGCACCTGGCTCTTGCCCATCGGCTGCGAATCCGGGACGAGCGACAAGGCCTTCTTGAGGTCCGCCTCGGCCTTCGGCCATTCCTTGGCGCGCTCGTAGGCCGTGCCGCGGTAATAGTAGAGCGGCCAGAGCGAGCTGTCGCCCTCGCCGGTCTTGCCGATCGCCTTGCCGTAGATGCCGGCCGCCTCGCTGTACTGCTTGCGCGACCGGTAGACGTTGCCGAGCGCGACCAGGACCTCGTTGTCGTCCGGACGCTGGGCCTGGAGCTGCTCCAGCACCTTCACGGCCTCGTCGCCGCGGCCCAGCTGCTCGAGCGAGAGGCCGACCTGGATGTCGGCCGTCCCCTTGAGCGGCGAGCTCGCGGGAACGCGCCGCAGCGTCTCCACGGCCTGCTCCGTCCGGCGCAGGCGCTCGAACACCTCGGCCAGCGTCACCGTGGCGAGCGCGTGGTCGGGGTTCAGCTGCAGCGCCAGCCGGAGATAGATGATGGAGGCGAGCTCGTCGCCCTGCTGACTGCCGGCCGAGCCGAGCCCGTACAGCACCTCGGCCGCGCCCTCCTGCGGCGAGCCGACCAGCGGCGGGAGGGGCTTGCCGGCCTTGATCTGGTCGGTCGCCAGCTTGATCATCGGGTGTCGCGGCGCGACGCCCTCGAACCCCCGGTAGATGTCGAGCGCCGCCTCGCCCTGTCCCTTGCGGGCGAGCAGCCTTCCATAGGCGTCCACGATCCGCAGCGTCGTCTTCTCGGCATCATGGGAGGCTTTGAGCCGCCGCTCGGCCTCCGCGTCGTTGCCGATCAGCTCGGCGATGAGGCCGCCATGGTAGTCGCGGAAGGCGGAGAAGCCGCGCTCGCCCCGGAGCTGGTCAACCGTCTCCAGCGCCTTCTTGCCGTCGCGGCTCCCGGCATAGGACCACGCGGTGAGAAGCGTCGCGGTGAGGTCGGCGGCGCGTCCGCGACCGCCGTTCCGCACCAGGAAGCCGCGGGCGCTCGCGTATTGCCGGGCCTTGATGGCCTTCACGGCCAGCGTGAGCTGGGCCAGCCCGTTATTGGTGTCGCGACCGACGATCCGCTCCGCGGCGCGCGCGGCGCCGGCGAGGTCCCCGTCGGCGAGCAGCGAGACGAAGGCGCGGTCGAGCAGGTCCGTGTTGCGCGGATCGTCCTTCAGCGCTTCGCGGTAGAAGAGCGCGGCCGCCGTCGTGTCGCGCGACGCCCCCGCGATATAGGCGGCGAGGAAATTCCCCTCGAGACTCGCCGCAGGCATGAGCCCCGGCGCCATCTCCGGCCGGGCTCCATACGGAGCGCGCTTCGCCTCCGCCGCCGCGGACGTGAACGCCACCGCGACGAGCGCCACCGCACCTGCGAGCTTCCGCAATCCCAGCAAGGCCATCTCGGCTCCACCTTTCGTCAGCCATGTCCGGATCACGCGAGCCCGCGCACCGCGTGGGCTTACCATGGCGGCTCCACGTCATCCCGGCAAGGAGCCAGACGTCGCGCATGCGTCCCGGCCCGCGGGTCCGGGCCGAACGGATTCGCCTGCGTCAGGTAAGACCCGAACGGGCCGGCGCGCAATATCGGCCGGACATGTGGGCCCGACCTGCGGTCCGCCGCCCGTGAGGAATGCCGCCCGGCGTCGCTACATGCCGACGTAGTTCGGGCCGCCGCCGCCCTCGGGCGGCACCCAGTCGATGTTCTGGTTCGGATCCTTGATGTCGCAGGTTTTGCAATGGACGCAATTCTGCGCGTTGATGACGTAGCGGGGCGCGCTCCCCGCCTCCTCCACCCATTCGTAGACGGCAGCCGGGCAATAGCGGCCGGACGGTCCGTCGAACACGTCGTGCTCCGAGCGGCGCTGGAGGTCCATGTCCTTCACCTTGAGATGGACGGGCTGGTCCTCCTCGTGATTCGTGTTGGACAGGTAGACGGAGGACAGCCGGTCGAAGGTGAGGACGCCGTCCGGGCGCGGATAGGCGATGCGCTTCACGCTCTTCGCAGGCTTCAGCGTCGCATGATCCGGCTTGCCGTGGCTGAGCGTGCCGAAGACGGACATTCCGGTCAGCTCCGACAGCCACATGTCGACGCCGCCGAGCCCGATCCCGACGAGGGTGCCGAAGCGCGACCAGAGCGGCTTCACGTTGCGGACCCGGAACAGGTCGTAGCCGATCGCCGAGCCGCGCCAGGATTCCTCGTAGGCCTCCACGGTGTCGTGCTGCCGGCCGGCCGCGACCGCGGCGTGGACATGCTCGGCGCACAGCATTCCGGACAGGATCGCGTTGTGCGACCCCTTGATGCGCGGAACGTTCACGAACCCAGCCGAATCGCCGACGAGGCAGCCGCCCGGGAAGGCGAGTTTCGGCACGGATTGCCAGCCGCCCTCCATGATGGCGCGGGCACCGTAGCCGATGCGCTTGCCGCCCTCGAACGTGTCGCGCACCATCGGGTGCGTCTTCAGCCGCTGGAACTCGTCGAAAGGCGACAGTGTCGGATTTTCGTAGTTCAGGTGCACCACGAAGCCGACGGACACGAGGTTGTCGTCGAAATGGTAGAGCCACGACCCGCCGCCGGCCCTGTTCGGCAGCGGCCAGCCCATCGAGTGCTGGACGAGGCCCTTCTGGAACTTCTCAGGCCGGACCTGCCAGAGCTCCTTGATGCCGAGGCCGTATTTCTGATGGTCGCGGCCGGCATTCAGCTTGAAGAGGTCGATCGCCCGCTTGGTCAGGCTGCCGCGCGCGCCCTCCGCCAGGATCGTGTACTTGCCCCTGAGCTCCATGCCCCGGGCGAACTCGCCCTTCGCCTCGCCCTCGCGCCCGATCCCCATGTCGCCGGTGGCGATGCCGACGACGGCTCCGCCCTCCGTCAGGATCTCGGAAGCCGGGAAGCCCGGATAGATCTCGACGCCCAGGGCCTCGGCCTGCTGCCCGAGCCAGCGCACGAGATTGCCGAGCGAGCCGATGAAATTGCCGTGATTGTCCATGAGCTTGGGCAGCGTCACGGTCGGGATCTTCACTCCGCCGGCCGGACCCAGGAACAGGAACTCGTCCTTGGTGACCTCCGTAGTCAGC
>CALMTJ010000013.1:0-619 GCA_937872715.1 uncultured Methylobacteriaceae bacterium | reverse complement strand
CGGCGGCCTGCCGCCATTCGGGCAGGAGGGCATCGAGGCCGATCGGGTCGATCACGGCGCCCACATCCTGTCGGGCGCCGATCTCCGAGCCCTTCTCGACCAGCACGACGGAGAGGTCCGTCCCGGTCTCGGCCGCGAGCTGCTTCAGCCGTATGGCGGTCGCGAGGCCCGCCGGGCCGCCGCCTGCCACGACGACGTCGTACTCCATCGATTCCCGTGCGGGGAGGTCCATGCCGTATCCTCGGTCGGGCGGTGATCCGCCTCGCCATCGCTCCGAGATCGGTATGGGCAACGGGTCAGCCGGTGACAAGGTCGGCAGGGAACGCTCCGCTTGCGGCACTCGGTCGGAGGCGTAGAACGGCGCGATGCTGGCCGCCCTCGACCGGGACGCGATCCTCGCCCTCCTCGACTTCCATGTCGCGGCCGGGATCGACATCGCGCTGGACGAAGAGCCGCACGACCGCTTCGCCGAGAACGCGCGGACGGAGGCGGCCCGGAGCGCGGCCGCGCCGGCCCTTCCTCCCGCGCCTGCCGCGCCGCCGCCGGCACCTGGCGATCGCCGCCCGCTCCCGGCCGCCGCGACGGCCCCGCCGGCCGAGATCGTCGCCAACGCCCGCGC
>CALMTJ010000012.1 GCA_937872715.1 uncultured Methylobacteriaceae bacterium | reverse complement strand
GTCCCGGCCCCGCGATCCCCATCCGCGGAACGGTATGGCGGAACGTTCCCGCCGCGTCGATCACGCGCGGGCGCCCGGCAGCGGGTGTGAGGACATCGGCATGACGCGCACAAAGGTCGGCATCGTCGGGGCGGGACCCGCCGGGCTGATGCTCTCCCATCTGCTTGGTCTCGCCGGGATCGAGTCGGTGGTCGTCGAGAGCCGCGGCCGGGAGGCGATCGAGGCGACGATCCGGGCGGGCGGCCGGGAGCAGAACACCGTCGATCTGATGGTTGAGACCGGAATCGGGGACCGCCTCCGGCGCGAAGGCTTCGTCCACGGGGGCTTCGAGTTCCGCTTCGACGGGCGCGGCCACCGCATCGACCTCGAGAAGCTGACCGGCGGGCGCGCCATCACGGTCTACCCCCAGCACGAGGTGCTGAAGGACCTGATCGCCGCGCGTCTCGCGGCCGGCGGCGAGATCGTCTTCGAGGCCCGGGACACGGCCGTGCACGACGTCGCGACCGACCCGCGGATCACCTTCACCACCCGGGACGGCGAGGCGCGGGAGCTCCGCCCGGACGTGATCGTCGGCTGCGACGGGTCCTACGGCGTCGCGCGGCCGGCGATCGAGGGCGCGGACCGGCAGGATTTTCTGCGCGTCTACCCCTTCGGCTGGTTCGGCATCCTGACGGAGGCGCCGCCCTCGTCGGAAGAGCTGATCTACGCCCGCCACGACAGCGGCTTCGCGCTGATCTCGACCCGCTCGCCCGACGTGCAGCGCATGTACTTCCAGTGCGACCCGTCCGACCGGGTCGAGAACTGGTCGGACGACCGGATCTGGAACGAGCTGCAGACGCGCGTCGCGGGCGACGGGTTCCGGCTGAAGGAAGGCCCGATCTTCCAGAAGAACATCGTGCCGATGCGCTCCTTCGTGTGCCAGCCGATGCAGCACGGCAGGCTCTTCATCGCGGGCGATGCCGCCCACACCGTGCCGCCGACCGGCGCCAAGGGCCTGAACCTCGCCGTGGCGGACGTCTTCGTGCTCTCCCGGGCGATCGAGAGCTGGTACCGGACGGGCAGCACGGACGGGCTCGAGGGCTATTCCGCCACCGCGCTCCGCCGCATCTGGCGCGCCCAGCACTTTTCCTGGTGGATGACCTCCATGCTGCACCGCTTCGACGACGCGACGGAGTTCGACCGCCGCCGCCAATTGGCCGAGCTCGACCTCGTGACGAGCTCGGAGGCGGCCGCCACCACGGTGGCCGAGAACTATGTCGGGCTGCCGCTGCACTGACCCGGACGGGGAGGAGCCGAGACCATGCACGTGACCCGATCCCCGGGCGAGGTCTCCGGCCCCGCCGGCGGGAAGGTCCTTCCGCCCGGCTGCCCGGTCTCGGACATCGACCCGTTCTCGAACGAGTTCTTCGCCGATCCTTTCCCGGCCCAGGCCGAGCTGCGCGACGCGGGTCCCGTCGTCTGGCTGTCGGCCTGGAGCTTGTGGGCGGTTGCGCGGCACGCCGAAGTCTCCATCGTCCTGAACGACTGGGCGACCTTCTGCTCGGGCCGCGGCGTGGGGCTCAGCGACTTCGCCCGTGAGAAGCCCTGGCGCCAGCCGAGCCTCGTGCTGGAGACGGACCCGCCGGAACACGACAGGGCGCGTTCCGTCCTGAACCGCGTCCTGTCGCCGGCCGTGGTGAAGGGTCTTCGCGAGAGCTTCGCCGCCAAGGCCGACGAACTCGCGGCCGCCCTCGTGGAGAAGGGCTCGTTCGACGCCGTGTCCGAACTCGCCGAGACCTTCCCGCTCGCCGTGTTTCCGCAGGCGCTGGGCCTCCGGGAGGAGGGGCCGGAGCACCTGCTCGCCTATGCGGGCCTCGCCTTCAACGCCTTCGGTCCCCCGAACGAACTCCGCCGCGTGGCGCTGGAGACGGCCGCGCCCCACGTCGCCTGGGTAACGGACCAGTGCCGGCGCGAGAACCTCCTGCCGGGCGGATTCGGGGCGCAGATCCACGAAGCCGCCGAGCGGGGCGAGGGGATCACGTCGGAGGAGGCGGTGCTGCTCGTCCGCTCTCTCCTCACGGCCGGCCTCGACACGACGGTGAACGGCATCGGCGCGGCGGTCTACTGCCTCGCCCGCTTCCCGGACCAGTTCGCCGCGTTGCGGGCCGACCCGTCGCTCGCGCGCGCCGCCTTCGAGGAGGCGATCCGGTACGAATCGCCCGTCCAGACCTTCTTCCGGACCACGACGCGGCCGGTCTCCATCGGCGGCGTGTCGCTCGACGAGGGCGAGAAGGTCCTCATGTTCCTCGGTGCCGCGAACCGCGATCCCCGGCACTGGCCGGACGCCGACCGCTACGATGTCCGGCGGCGCGCGGCCGGACATGTCGGGTTCGGCTGGGGCGTCCACAATTGCGTCGGCCAGATGCTGGCGCGCCTCGAAGGCGAGGTGATGGTGGCGGCGCTTGCCAGGCGCGCGGCCTCCGTCGAGATCTCGGGTCCCGTGGTGCGCCGCTACAACAACACGCTGCGGGGCCTCGAGCGGCTTCCCGTCACCGTCCGGCCCGGATGAGGCGCAGCCCGCGCCGAGACCTGCTACTGAGCTTCGACGACAGCAGAAAAGGGAGGAATCCAATGAGATCGACCTGCATCGCGGCCGCCGCGCTCGTTCTTGCCGCCGCCGCGCCGGCCTCGGCCGAGATCTCCGGCGGCGTCGTCCGGATCGGCGTGCTGAACGACATATCCGGCGTGTTCCAGGACACGAACGGGATGGGATCGGTCGAGGCCGCCCGCATGGCGGCCGAGGACTTCGCCGGCGGCGGGAAGGGGATCAAGGTCGAGATCGTCTTTGCCGATCACCAGAACAAGCCCGATGTCGGCTCGGCCATCGCCAAGAAATGGCTGGACGTCGACGGGGTCGACGCCATCGTGGACGTTCCGAACTCGGCCGTCGGGCTCGCGGTGAACACGATCGCGCGCGACACCGCCATGACGTTCCTGGCCTCCGCCACGGCCACCTCCGACCTGACGGGCAAGTCGTGCTCGCCGAACACCGTGCAATGGGTGAACGATACCTGGGCGACAGGTAACACCACGGCCGCCGCCATGATGAAGCGCGGCGGCGACACGTGGTTCTTCGCGACCGTGAACTACGCGCTCGGGCACGGCATCGAGGCCGAGGCCACGAACTACATCACGGCGCATGGCGGCAAGGTGCTCGGCGCGTCGCGCCACCCCCTCGGCACGGCGGATTTCTCGTCCCTGCTGCTCCAGGCCCAGAGCTCGGGCGCCAAGGTGGTCGGCCTCGCCAATGCGGGGGCGGATACGATCAGCATGGTGAAGCAGGCCGGCGAATTCGGCCTGAAGGCGAGCGGCCAGTCGCTCATCGCCTTCCTGGCCTTCATCAACGACGTGCACGCGATGGGGCTGAAGGACGCGCAGGGATTGCTGCTCACGGAGAGCTTCTACTGGGACATGAACGACGAGAGCCGCGCCTTCGGCAGGCGCTTCTCCGCCCGCCCGGGCATGAACAAGATGCCGAGCTCGAACCAGGCGGGCGTCTATTCCGCGACCCTCGCCTATTTGAGGGCCGTGGCGGCCACGGGTTCGGACGACGCCCGTGCCGTGGTCCCGCAGATGAAGAAGCAGGGTCCGCAGGACGGGCTCTTCGGCGACCTGTCCGTGCGGGCCGACGGGCGGGCGATCCACCCGATCCACCTGTTCGAGGTGAAGTCGGCCGCCGAGTCGAAGGGGCCGTACGATTACTACAAGCTCGTCGCCACGATACCGGCCGACCAGGCGTTCCGTCCCATGGCGGAGGGCGGCTGCCCGATGGTGGCCAAGTAGCGCCGGCGGCCCGGATGGCGGGCGCGGGGCCGCCGTCCACCGTCAAGAGCGCGACCTTCGCGCTCCTGCGGGCCTTCGGCATCGACCGGGTCTTCGGCAATCCCGGCTCGACGGAGCTGCCTTTCCTGCACGATTGGCCGGCGGACATCCCCTACGTCCTCGGCCTTCAGGAAGCGAGCGTCCTCGCCATGGCGGACGGCTACGCCCAGGCGACCGGCAACGCCGCCTTCGTGAACCTGCACAGCGCGGCCGGCGTCGGCCACGCGCTCGGCAACCTGTTCACCGCCTTCCGCAACCAGACGCCGCTCGTCATCACGGCCGGCCAGCAATCGCGGTCGCTCCTGCCGCGCCAGGCCTTCCTGTTCTCCGAGCGGGCGACGGAGTTCCCGCAGCCCTACGTGAAATGGAGCGTGGAGCCGGCCCGGGCGGCCGACGTGCCGGGCGCGATCGCGCGGGCCTATTACGTGGCCATGACGCCGCCCCGAGGCCCGGCCTTCGTGTCCGTGCCGGCGGACGATTGGGAGCGGCCCGCGGATCCTGTCCCGGCGAGGCGCGTCAGCCGCGAGATCGGGCCGGACATGCGGCTCGTGGACGAGCTCGCCGCCGCGATCGCGGCGAGCCGCCGGCCGGCCTTCGTGGTCGGACCCGCGGCGGACCGGGAGGCCGCGGTGGACGCGGTGGTCGCGCTGG
>CALMTJ010000011.1:3994-4409 GCA_937872715.1 uncultured Methylobacteriaceae bacterium | reverse complement strand
GTCCCGGACGGCGTCGCCGCGCTCCAGGTTGCGGTTCGCCACCGCGACCGTCACGAGGTCGACGGCCGTCCCCGAGACCCGCAGCGAGCCGCGCCGCTCGGACGCGGACGGGCCGACCCACATCGTGGCCGAAACGCGGCGCGTTCGCCGGTCGTAGCTGATGTCGGCGGCCGCGAGATCGCCCGCCGTCTCGGGCGGCATGACGAGGGTGGGCGGCGCGCCGTCGAACAGGATGCCGGTGTCGCGGGGATCGATGCCCTGCCCGGCCAGCGCCCGGGCGAGCGTGGCCTCGATCTCGGCCGTGCCGGTCCGGCGCGCGGCCCTCGTGACGGTGACGTGGGAGCGCCCGCCGGTATCGATGGCCGGCAGGCCGAGCGCCGCCAAGAGCTCGGGCCGGCCGGGCCCGCGCAGCCAG
>CALMTJ010000011.1:3466-3984 GCA_937872715.1 uncultured Methylobacteriaceae bacterium | reverse complement strand
GCCTCGGCGAGGCGGGCCGCCTGGATGGTGCCGGTCTGGCCGAGCCCGGGTGCCCGGAACAGGGCCGCGCCGGTGAGGGCGGCCGGGACGCCGTCGAGGAGGTCCGCCGCCGTGAGCACGTCCCGCTGGGCGACGACGTCGCCCCTGAGCGCCGGGCCGGACAGGGCGGCGGAGGGCGCCGCGAGCGCGGCCCCGAGGAGCACGAGGAGAGCGAGGCGCATGGTCAGCTCCGGAACATCTGGCTCGTCGTCGACAGCATCTGGTCGGCGGCGGTGATGACCTTGGAGTTCATCTCGTAGGCGCGCTGGGCGGCGATCAGCCCGGAGATCTCCGTGACGGCGTTCACGTTCGCGTCCTCCAGGTAGTTCTGCTGGAGGGAGCCGAACCCGTCGGCATTCGGCACGCCGTCGATCGCCTGGCCGGAGGCGGCCGTCTCGGTGAACAGGTTGTCGCCGACGGAGGTGAGGCCCGTCTTGTTGATGAAGCGGGCGAGCTGGATCTGGCCGAGATTGTTGGGC
>CALMTJ010000011.1:0-3456 GCA_937872715.1 uncultured Methylobacteriaceae bacterium | reverse complement strand
GTCCCGACATTCTGCTGCGCGGTCTGGCCGGGCAGCGTCGCCTGTACGAGGCCGGCGGCGCTGACCGTGACGGCCGTCGCGGTCGACGGGACCGTGATGCCGGGCTCGACCGTGAACCCGTTCTGGGTCACGAGCTGGCCCTGCGCGTCGAGCGCGAAGGAGCCGTCCCGGGTATAGGCCGACGTGCCGTCGGGCATCCGGACCTTGAAATAGCCTTCGCCCCGGATCGCGACGTCGTACGGCTTGTTGGTCGCGGTGAGGTTGCCCTGGCTCATGTCGCGCGGGGTCGAGACGGTCTTCACGCCCGACCCGATGGCGAGGCCCGCCGGGAGCATCGTCCCCCCATCGGAGGTCGAGGAGCCCGCCCGCTTGATGTTGTCGTAGAGCAGGTCCTGGAACTGGACCTGCTGGCGCTTGAACCCGCTGGTGCGCAGGTTGGCGATGTTGTTCGAGATCGTCTGGACGTTGAGTTCCTGTGCCGCCATGCCGGTGGCGGCCGATTGGAGAGCGCGCATCGGTCGATCTCTCCTCAGGAGGCCTGGACGTCGGCGAGCTTCGACACGGCCGAGCGTTTCAGCTCGTCCATGCGGCCGATCATGCTGGCGACGTTCGTGTAGGCTCGGTTCACCTCGATCAGCCGCGTCATCTCGACGACGGGCCGGACGTTGGAGCGCTCGATCGCGCCGGATTCCAGCCGGCTCGATCCCGCGGCCGGAAGCGGCGGCGCGGCGGACGAGAAGGTGTTCGCCCCCTCGTTCCTGAGCGCGGAGACGTCCGCGAAGCGCACGAGCCGGATGCGGCCGTGCTGCGACTGGGCGGACGAGACCGTGCCGTCCGGCGCGATCGCGAGGCCGGTCTCGGTCTGGTCGAAGGTGATCGGGCCGTTGTCGCCGAGCACCGGATCCCCGTCGCTCGTCACGAGCCGGCCGGTCCTGTCGAGCGTCAGGGCGCCGTTGCGGGTGTAGCGTTCGCCGCCCGCACTCTGCACGGCCAGGAAGCCGTCGCCCTTGACCGCGACGTCGAGCGGGTTGTGGCTCGTCTCGATCGCGCCGGACGAGACGTCGAGCGCGGTGCCGGAATCGATGACGTAATCGAGCGGCCGGTCCGACCGCCCGAACGCCTCGGCGCTCGCCTTCGGCATGAGATAGCTGGCGAAGCGCGACGAGCGCGCCTTGAAGCCGTTGGTGGTGACGTTCGCCATGTTGTTGGCGATGACGTCGAGCTCCCGGCCGAGCGCCATCTGGCGCGACAGGCCGACGAGCAGCGCGTTCTCCATGAACCGCTCTCCCGCGATGTTTCCCGCCCGGCCATCGACGCTCCCCAGCGCTGACCCGGCGGGCTTTCCGGAGCAGCCGGCGTGCCACGCGCCAGGCGGCCGGATAACGTTGTCACGACAGTATGTTAGCGAAAGAGGAAGGCGCCGCGAGATCGTCCGGAAAGCGCGTCCCGGCAGATCCGTCCCGGCAGGTTCTGCCGACTTAACCGCGGGTTAACCCTACGCACCCATGGTCCGGGGGTGGCCCGGCAGGCGGGCCCGACCGATTCCGGGCCCTCCCATGGCCAAGACGCAGAAGAAGGCCCCCGCGGAGGGTGGCGAGGAGCCGGTCGCCGGCACCGGCAGGAAGAAGCTGATCGTCGCCGCGCTCGCGGTCCTGATCCTCGGCGGCGCGGGCGGCTGGTTCGTGATGGGGCGCTCCAAGGCCGCGCACCTGCCGGAGGACAAGAAGCCGATCGCCTTCGTCGACATCAGCGAGATGGTGGTGAACCTCGCCTCCGAGCCGAACCAGGAGCGGCCGCGCTTCCTTAAGTTCAAGGTCGCGCTGGAGGTGAAGGACCCGAAGATCGTGACGGAGGTGAAGCCCCTGCTGCCGCGGGTGGAGGACATCTTCCAGGTCTTCGTGCGCGAGCTCAGGGCGAGCGACCTCGAAGGCTCGGGCGGCATCCATCGCCTCCGCGAGGAGCTGCTGCGTCGCGTGAACCTCGCCTTGTCCCCGAACCGGGTGGATGCCGTGCTCTTCAAGGAAGTGATCGTCCAGTAGGGCGGGCGAGAAGGGGTCGAGATGTCGTTGAACTCCCTCCGGACGGACGCCGTCACATGAGCACGGCCGTTGTGATCGCCGCGGACCTCCTGGTCGCGGTGCTGCTCGTCGCCACCATCGCGAGCTCCGTGCGCCTGTCGCGCCGCATCTCGGGCATGAAGGCGGACGAGGCCGCCATGCGCTCCACCATCGCCGATCTCGTCTCGGCGACGGAGACGGCCGAGCGCGCGGTCGGCGGCCTCCGGTCCAGCCTGTCCGAATGCGATCGGAGCCTCGTCGAGAGGATCGGCGTCGCCGAGCGCTACAACAAGGATCTCGACCGCGCGGTCGCGGCCGGCGAATCGGTGCTGGGCCGCATCGAGGGCGTCGTCGACGCCATGCGCCGCGGCATCGGCTCCCATCCCGGAAAGGCCGATGCGCCCGTCCCGGCCGGATCGGACGCCCTCAGGACCGTGATCGCCAACGCCCAGGCGGTGGCCGAGCGCTCCGCCCGCTGGGGGGGTAGCGCGGCGTGATCCGCCGGCCGCGGCTGCGGGGGGCCGTCCCCGCCTTCCGTCTCACGGACGGCCTCCTGGTGGCTGCGATCGCCCTCCTCGGCCTGAAGGTCCTAGGCCTCTTCGCGACGGCCTCCCGGACGGTCGACGCCGATCCGCTCCCGTCCTTCGGCCGGGTCATCGCGCATGCGCGATCGAACCAGGTGCCGGACGATCCCCAGACCACCGGCTCCGTCTCCGTCCCGAAGGAGGAGCCCCCCGCGCCGGTTTCTCCGGCCCCCTCCGTCAAGGAGCCGGCGCCGCCGCTCGTCCCGCCCTCCGGAACGGAGCGCGCCCTGCTCGAACGGCTGGGCGAGCGGCGCGACGAGCTCCAGCAGCGCGCCCGCGACGCCGAGGCCCGCGAGAAGCTGCTGCAGGATCAGGAACGCAGGCTGGACGAGCGCGTCGCCGCCATCAAGGCATCCGAGACCGGCCAGAAGAGCGCGGCCGCGGCCCGCGCCTCCGAGGCGGACGCGGCCGCGATGAAGAGCGTCGTCACCATGTACGAGAACATGAAGCCGAAGGATGCGGCGCGCGTGTTCGAGCGCCTTCCGGCCGACGTGCTCATCGCCGTCGTCCAGCCCATGAACGCCCGCAAGATGTCCGAGATCCTGGCCGCCATGTCGCCGGACAGCGCGGAGAAGCTGACGGTCGCGCTCGCCGCCCGCGCGCGCGGGCCGGCCGGAGCGAAGCCGGCCGAAAGCCAGCTCCCGCCGGGAGAACTGCCCGCCATCGAGCTCCCCGCCATCCGGCGGTGAGGGCGGCGAGGGCTTCTGACGAATTCGTGGATATGGGTCGTCCCGTCATGGCCGGGCTTGGCCCGGCCATCCACGAGGGACGCTGCCGCGAGGGAGCCCGTCGACGTCACGGCCACGGACGGACGT
>CALMTJ010000010.1:1284-1777 GCA_937872715.1 uncultured Methylobacteriaceae bacterium | reverse complement strand
GCCTCGACCTGCCTGTCTGGGCCTCGCCGGGCGCCGATTGCGAGACGACGCGCCGGGCGCGGGAGGAGGCGAAGGACCTGCGCCTTGAGGAGCACAACCGCCTCCTCTACGTGGCCATGACCCGCGCCCGCGACCGGCTGGTCGTCGTGCCGTTCGCGGGCGCCAGGGGCGCGGAGCCGCCGGCCGCCTGGAGCGCGATGATACGGGCGGGATTCGCGAGTTCCGCCCACGCGCTCGTCCGCACGGAGATGCCCTACGGGCCGGTCGACCTGTGGGCCGGGGACGTCGCCGGCTCGGAGCCGTTCCGTCACGTCGGCGGTGCCGGGGCGGTGCCCGACAGGAGCCTCCCGGCCTGGCTTTCGCGGCCCGTCGGAACGGACCGTCCCCGCTCGGACCCGCTGCGGCCCTCGGGCACCGCGCCCCTCCCGGAAACCGGCGCTCCGGCCGGATGGCCGGGGAGCGCGGCGGCGCGCCGGCGCGGCATCCTGGTCCC
>CALMTJ010000010.1:0-1274 GCA_937872715.1 uncultured Methylobacteriaceae bacterium | reverse complement strand
GGGCCCACGGCCTCATCGCTCAGCTCGCGGCCGTCCCGACCGCCGGCCGGGACGAGGCGGCCGCCGCCTTCCTGGACGCCCGGGCGGGCGCCCTGGACGCGGCCGCCCGTCACGAGGTCGACCGGGCCGCCCGCTCGGTCCTGGACCATCCGGCGACCGAGGCCCTGTTCGGGCCGGGATCGCGCGGGGAGGCGCCGGTCGCCGGCACCCTGTCCGGACCCGGCGGCCCGCGCCTCGTATCCGGCCAGGTCGACCGCATGGTGGTGGGCGACCGGGAGGTCGTGGTGGCGGACATCAAGACGGGCGCCCGGCCCGCCGGGGGCGCCGTGCCGGAGACCTATCTCCGCCAGCTCGCCCTATACCGGGCGCTGCTCGCGGACGCGTTCCCGGGCAAGGCGGTCCGGGCCCTCCTGGTCTGGGCGGCTGGGCCGGAGGTGGCCCCGCTGGACGACGAGGAGCTCGACCGGGCGCTCGCGCGGGCGCTGGCGGAGGCCGCTTGACCGCGGCCGGAGCCGTTCTTACCTGTGTCACCACGCGGCCGGGCCGCGACGAGAGGGCGACGCCGATGGCGACCATGAAGGTGACGGATCAGAGCTTCGACGCGGACGTGATCAAGTCGGCCGAGCCCGTCGTGGTCGATTTCTGGGCCGAGTGGTGCGGCCCCTGCCGGATGATCGGACCCGCTCTCGAGGAGATCGCCACCGAGATGGCCGGCAAGGTCAAGATCGCCAAGGTCAATATCGACGAGAACCCGGGCATCGCGGCCGAGCTCGGCATCCGGTCCATCCCGACCCTGTTCCTCTTCAAGGACGGCAAGAAGGTCGACCAGATGGTCGGCGCGCGGCCGAAGGGCGACCTGTCCCGCTGGATCGAGAAGAGCGCCGCCTGACGGATCAGAGATACGCGCCTGGGTCGTCCTTGCGAGCGCAGCGAAGCAATCCAGAGGGGGCAGCGCCCAGTCCGCTGGGTTGCTTAGCTTCGCTCGCAAGGACGGGGCGGCGGGCGCCGCCGCCGGGGGGCGTGCCGGTCGGCGCGATTCTGGGGATCGCCTCCGCGGTGGCGGTCGGGGCCGCCATCACTTATGGGGGCTACAGGCTCGACCTGCGCCGCTTCTTCCGCTGGACGAGCGTGCTGATCGTGTTCGTTGCGGCCGGACTTCTGGCCGGCGGGCTGCGCGCCCTGCACGAAGCGGGGTTGTGGAACGGGCTGCAACAGACGGCCTTCGACCTCTCCAACGTCCTGCCCGGCGACAGTGTGCTCGGAACCCTGCTCAC
>CALMTJ010000009.1 GCA_937872715.1 uncultured Methylobacteriaceae bacterium | reverse complement strand
CCCCGCCCCCCCCCCCCGGCAGGTGGGCGTGCACGATCTCGTTCATCTTCGTGTTCGGGCCGACCTTGAAGAGGTGCGGGAACTGGCTCTGGATCTCGGTCAGCGGCCGGCGCGCCGCGACCTCGAGGACGAGCGCCGCGTTCCTGAACAGGTTCCGGTCCCGGATGGTGGACACGAAGGCGTTCGGCGCCCGCTCGATGATCTCGAGCCGGATGGCCCGGCGGCCGAGCTGCGCGGACAGGAAGTCCTGGATGTCCCGCAAGACCGGGCCGAACACCTCCTCGAGGTTGTCGTGGTCGAATTGCGGGGAGGAGCGGGCGCGGCGCTCCGCGGTCGCGAAGGTCGCGAGCTCGCCCGCGATGCGCAGGAACTCCTCGTAGAGCCGCTCCGGATGGATGTAGCGGCTCTGGCGGAAATGCTTCAGGACCGGGATGTGCCGGTTGAGGAGCTGGAGCACGAAGTAATCGGCGCTCTGGAGTCCTCCGCCGGCCGTCGGGTCGGCCGCGTAGCGGGCGAGCTCCTCCAGCTTGTTGTCGACCCATCCGATGACGCGGTCGAGCCAGCCGTCCACCACCGGATGGGCGGCGCAGGACAGGACGGGCGGGGCGAATTTCTCGTCGAACACGACCGTCTTGTCGCGCACCTCCAGCACGCGGCCGATCGGCAGGCCGACATAGCCGGGCTTGGCCGTCTTGCGCAGCTCGAAGGCGAGCCGCGGGTGCGCGACGTCGATCTCCTCCTCGACCCGGAGCGCGGATGTCGCGTCGATCAGCACCTCCGTGGCAGGGAAGAACCGGCTCGCGCTCTCGGCGTCCTTGTCCTCCACCTCCCGGGTGTTCGCGGCCCCGAGCGGCAGCGACAGCCAGACGATCTGCTTCGCGGCATTGTCAGGGACGTCGATGGGCGGCGGCGGCGGCGAGGAGCCCGGGATGTCGAACGGCGTCCCGTCCGGCATCACGCCCGTCGCGCGCCGCACGGAGAACTTGCTCTGCTGCGCGAGGTCGCGATCGATCTCGATGGTGGAGAAGCCCCACGGATAGGGCGTGACGTGGCGGACCCGGCTTTCCACCAGGTTCTCCACGTAGCGGTCGCTCTGCTGAAGGTGATGCGGGCGAAGGAACAACCCTTCCGACCAAACCACCTTGCTGGTCCACGACATCCGCCGATCCCTGCCTGCGATCGTCCTATAAGACGTCGGCGACGCGACCGGCAAGGACGGCCGGCCGAGACGGGGACGATCGTTCGAAGATCAAAGGGCGTCGGAGCAGCCTTCCCCCTCGCGGGATGGTGGCCCGAGGGGAGCGAAGCACGTCTGACGAATCCGTCATGGCCGGGCTTGGCCCGGCCATCCACGAGGAACGCTGCCGCGAGCACGCCCGTCGATGTCATCGGGCTCCGTCGGGTGCTCCAAGATCCGGGGCACGCTCCCGGACCGCCATCGGCGGGTGACGCACGACCGCCATGCGTCGTGCATCTTCAGGATGCAGCTTCAGCCCTTGCCGGCGCTGTCGTCGTAGCATTGGGCGAAATACATCATGAAGGCGTCCACCATGCCGTCCTCATGCGGGGCGCTCATCGTGTCCCACCGGGTGACGAACAGGTCCCAGAGCTTCGCCTTCTTCGACCCGAGGAGGCCGCCGAGGCCGCCCCCGCCCTCCTGCGAGGCTTCGACGGCGGCGGGATCGAGCTCCTCCATCATCAGCCGCAAGGCGTTCTGCATGGCCGCGTAGGTCTTCACCTGGTGGCCCTTGAGGTCTCGGAAGCTCTGCTCGAAGGCACGGCGGGCGTCGAGATAGCCTCCGGACGGGCGGCCCAGCATGATCTTCAGGGCGTCCTCCGGGGTCGGGGAGAACTTCAGCGGGTTGTTGTCCAGTGCCTGGATGGTGGTGTGGCTCCCGGTCCGGGCGACGCGCTTGGCCTCCGTTCGGGCGGACAGGAGCTGCTTCACGCTCTCGGCCGAGAGCTTCAGCAAGGCGCCGAGCTCTTCAGCCAAGTCGCCCGCGTTTCGCCAGCCCAGGATCTCGGGCGAGATGCCGGCGCCCTTGGCGAAGCGGCGGAGGAACTCGTCCGGGCTCGCGGCCTGAGCGGCGACGGGGGCGGGCGCCGAGGCGGAAGACGGCGCCGCGGCCGAGGCCGGCGGGGCAGCCGCCTCCGGGAGCGGTGCGGGTTCGGGGGCCGGCGGCCTCGCAGGCGCGAGGGTCGGCGTGCCCCAGGGGCTCCCGTCGGCGACAGGGGGCGGCACGGGAAGAGGTGAAGGT
>CALMTJ010000008.1 GCA_937872715.1 uncultured Methylobacteriaceae bacterium | reverse complement strand
GGATCACCCGCGCGCCGACGCTCCGCCGGAAGGCCGCGCTCCTCGCCAAGGTGCAGGACGAGGCGGGCCACGGCCTCTACCTCTACGCGGCCGCCGAGACGCTCGGCTCCTCCCGCGAGGAGCTCGTCGATGCCATGCTGGACGGCAAGGCGAAATACTCGTCGATCTTCAACTACCCGACGCTGACCTGGGCGGATATCGGGGCGATCGGCTGGCTCGTCGACGGCGCAGCCATCATGAACCAGATCCCGCTCTGCCGCTGCTCCTACGGCCCCTATGCGCGTGCCATGATCCGCGTCTGCAAGGAGGAGAGCTTCCACCAGCGCCAGGGCTACGAGATCATGATCACGCTCGCCCGCGGCACGCCCGAGCAGAAGGCGCTGGCGCAGGACGCGCTGAACCGCTGGTGGTGGCCCTGCCTGATGATGTTCGGCCCCCCGGATGGAGCGAGCCAGCATTCCGATCAATCGACGAAGTGGAAGATCAAGCGCTTCTCGAACGACGAGCTCCGGCAGAAATTCGTCGACGCGACCGTGCCGCAGGCCGAGTTCCTGGGTTTGACCGTGCCCGATCCGGACATGGTGAAGGACGAGGCGACCGGCTCCTACCGGTACGGAACGATCGACTGGGAGGAGTTCAAGCAGGTGCTCGCCGGCAACGGCCCGTGCAACCGCGAACGCCTCGCCGTCCGTCGCAAGGCGCATGCGGAAGGCGCGTGGGTGCGGGACGCCGCCGCCGCCTTCGCGGCCAAGCGCGCGGCCAGGGCGGACGCGAAGGCGGCGGCGTAAACCCAGGGGTCGTCATGGCCGGGCTCGTCCCGGCCAGCTCGACCCGAGGGGCGTGACTGATCGGGCGGCCGGAACAAGCCGGCCATGATGCGCGGAGGATGACCGGATGCCCACGCCCAACACGCCTCTCTGGGAGGTGTTCATACGTTCCCGCAACGGCATGGCCCACAAGCATGTCGGCTCCCTTCACGCCGCCGATTCTGGCTTGGCCCTCCAGGCGGCCCGCGACGTCTACACGCGCCGCGGCGAGGGGCTGTCCGTCTGGGTGGTGCCGTCGTCGGCGATCGTGGCGTCCGACCCGGCCGACAAGGCGATGATGTTCGAGCCGGCGGAATCGAAGATCTACCGCCACCCCACCTTCTACGAGGTGCCAGACGAAGTGGGGCATATGTGACTTCGCTCGCCCTCTACGCGCTGCGGCGCGCGGACGACGCGCTGATCCTCGGCCACCGCCTGTCCGAGTGGTGCGGGCACGGACCGATGCTCGAGGAGGACATGGCGCTCGCCAATATCGGGCTCGATCTGATCGGCCAGGCGCGTTCCCTCTACCAATACGCGGCGGAGCTGCGGGCCGACGGGTCGGACGAGGACAGCCTCGCCTATCTCCGGGACGCGCCCGCCTACCGGAACCTCCTCCTGGCGGAGCTGCCGAACGGCGATTTCGCCCGCACGATCATCCGGCAGTTCTTTTATTCGGCCTTCGCGGACCCGTATTGGCGGGCCATGACGCGCTCGGCGGATCCGACGCTGGCCGCGATCGCGGCCAAGTCGGAGAAGGAGACGGCGTACCATCTCCGCCACACGGCCGAATGGGTCATCCGGCTCGGGGACGGAACGGCCGAGAGCGCCAAGCGGGCCCGTGAGGCCGTCGACGACCTGTGGCCCTATACGGGCGAGATGTTCGAGGCCGATGCCGCCGAGCGCGGGCTCGTGGAGAGCGGGATCGCCGTGAACCCGGACACGCTCCGGCCGATCTTCGACCGCAAGGTGGCCGAGATCCTGGCCGAGGCGACGCTCGCGGTGCCGAAGGCCGGCTGGATGCAGTCCGGCGGCCGCACGGGCCGGCATTCGGAGCATCTCGGCCATCTCCTGTCCGAGATGCAATTCCTCCAGCGTAGTTATCCGGGAGCGACGTGGTGAGGCGCATCGCGGCAGGGCATTTCGACGATCCGCATGCTGAGGTGGCCGGCGAAGCCGGCCCTCGAAGCACGCGGGACCGTCATGCGTCCTTCGAGGCCCCGCTGCGCGGGGCACCTCAGGATAAGGATCGGGAGAGACTCCTCGCCCGCGCCCTGGCCGCCGTGTCGGTCGTCTGCGACCCCGAACTGCCCGTCCTGACCATCGCTGATCTCGGCGTGCTCCGAAACGTGGCGTTGGAAGGCGGCCGCGTGGTCGTGACGATCACGCCGACCTATTCGGGCTGCCCGGCCATGAACATGATCGCGGTGGAGATCGGGCTCGCGCTCGACCGCGCCGGCATCCCGGACGCGCAGGTCAGGACCGTGCTGCACCCGGCCTGGACTACCGATTGGATGAGCCTCGACGGGCGCCGCAAGCTCCGCGAATACGGCATCGCGCCCCCGGCCCCGGGCGGCGGCCGGGGCGCCCTGTTCGGCCAGGACGTGGTCGCCTGCCCGGTCTGCGGATCGGAGAACACCGAGCGCCTGGCGGAGTTCGGCTCCACCTCCTGCAAAGCGCTGTGGCGGTGCAAGTCGTGCCGCGAGCCGTTCGACTATTTCAAATGCCATTAGCGTTTCCGCGGCCGCGTCATGGCCGGGCTTGGCCCGGCCACCTCGATCGGAAGAGCTCGACAGATCGGGATGGCCGAGCCAAGCCCGGCCATGACGGGGGTGGGGCATGATCCCGCCACGCTTCCACCGGCTCACGGTCCGGGACGTCAGGCGCGAGACGCCGGACGCGGTCTCGATCGCGTTCGACGTGCCGCCCGGCCTCGCGGCGGATTACGCCTTCGAGCCCGGCCAATACCTGACGCTCAGGACCACGATCGACGGCGTCGAGTTGCGGCGCTCCTATTCCATCTGCTCCGGACCGGAGGAGAACGAGCTCCGCATCGGGGTGAAGAAGGTCGAGAACGGCGCCTTCTCGACCTTCGCCAACGAGGCGCTGCGGACGGGCGAGCCGATCGACGTCATGACGCCGACCGGCCGGTTCGGCCAGATCGCGCCCCGTCCGGAGGGCCGCGTCTATGCGGGCTTCGCGGCCGGGTCCGGCATCACGCCCGTCCTGTCCATCATCCGGGGCATCCTGGCGCGCGAGCCCGAGAGCCGCGTGTTCCTGTTCTACGGCAACCGGTCGATGACCGACATGCTGTTCCGCACGGCGCTGGAGGAGCTGAAGGACCGCCATCTCGGCCGCTTCTCCGTCTTCCACGTCCTGTCCCAGGAGGAGCAGGACGTGCCGGTGCTGAACGGGCGGCTCGACGCGGCGAAGGCGAAGCTCCTCCTCACCCGCATCGTCCCGGCCGCGATCGTGGACGACGTGTTCATCTGCGGCCCGGTCGGGATGAGCG
>CALMTJ010000007.1:9721-10120 GCA_937872715.1 uncultured Methylobacteriaceae bacterium | reverse complement strand
AGGTGGATGTGAGACGGCGAGCGGCGACCCACCGATTGCCGGTCATGCTCGCCGCGCTCGCGGCCTGCGGCGCGACGCTGGGCGTGCGCGCGCAATCGGTCGAGACGCCGCTCCGGCTTTCCCAGGCACCGGACGCGTCACCTTCCTCGCCGACGGGGCCGTCGGGCGGCACCGGCCTCGGCACGGCCGGATCGTTCCCGCCCGCCGCGGGGGCATCCCCGCCGGTCCGCCCGCTCGTGAACAATACCGGGCGGCGGGCGCGACGGCCGGCGAGCCGCGGTTCGGCCCGCCCGACGGTCGCGCTCGCCGCCACACCGTTCCGCGCGACGCTCGTCGCGCCGGGTGTCGCGCCCGCCGTGCAGCCGCACGGTGCGCGCCGCGAGGTCCAGCGCCTCCACC
>CALMTJ010000007.1:2329-9711 GCA_937872715.1 uncultured Methylobacteriaceae bacterium | reverse complement strand
ATCCCGGACGCCGTGCCGCCGGCGGCGACGCCGCTTCGCCGTCATCCGGCCGACGAGGATTCCTACGCGCCGCTCGGGATCAGGCTCGGCGGCCTCACCCTCTACCCCACGCTCGGCGAGGCGGTCGGCTACGATTCGAACCCGAACCGGACGCAGGTCCGCCGCGATTCCTTCGTGTCCCAGACGGAGGTGGAGCTGCGGCTCCAGAGCGATTGGTCGCGCCACGAGCTGACGGGCTTCCTCCGGGGCGCCTACAACGCTTATCCGGGCAACCCGGAGGCGAGCCGTCCCGAAGGCGCCGGGCGGGTCGGCCTCCGGCTCGACGTGGCGCGCGACACGCAGGTCAACGCGGAGCTCCGCTACCTCATCGACACGCAGCGGCCGGACAGCCCGGACCTGAACTTCACCGTCCGCACGCGGCCGCTGATCTTCAGCGAGGGAGCGACGCTCGGCGTGACGGAGCGGTTCAACCGCCTGGTCGCCAGCCTTCAGGGCACGCTCGACCGCACCGATTTCGAGGCTGCGCGCCTGACCTCCGGCGCCTTGCTGGACCAGAGCGACCGCAACATCACGCAATACGGGCTCCGGGGCCGCCTCGGCTACGAGCTCAGCCCCGGCTTCGTCCCCTTCGTCGAGGCGCTCGCGGATACGCGCGTCTACGACCGCCGCGTCGACTTCTCCGGCTTCGCCCGCAGCTCGGACGGGATCGGCGGGCGGGTCGGATCGACGATCGAGATCACCCGGCTAATCACGGGCGAGGTCTCCGCGGGCGCGATCCGCCGGAGCTACGACGACCGCCGGCTGCCGGACCTCACGAGCCCGGTCGCCGACGCGACGGTGTCATGGGCCGCGACGCCGCTGACGACGGTGCGGGCCAGCGCCCAGGCCAGCGTGGACGAGACCACCGTCTCGGGTGCGAACGGCGTCCGGGTGCTCCGGGGCGCGATCGAGGTCGCTCACGCGCTCCGCCGCAACCTCATCGTCACGGCCGGCATCACGGCGTCCGATTACGATTACAGCGGCGTCGCCATCCGGGAGCACGGGTTCGGCGCGACGGCCAGGGCCGATTACAAGCTGAACCGGCTGATCGGGATACGGGCGAGCTACAATTACGAGCGGCTGGACAGCTCCCTTCCCGGGTCGAGCTACGCCACGAACGTGTTCCTGCTCGGGATGCGGCTCACCCCCTGAGCCTCCGCCCTCATTCCCCGTCGAGCACGGCCCCGACCTTGGCGGCGAGCTGGTTGATGCCGAAGGGCTTCGGGAGAAGACTGGTGCCCGGCTCCAGCGTGCCGCCCTGGACGACGGCGTCGCGAGTGTAGCCCGTCGTATAGAGCACCTTCAGCCGCGGCAGCAGCTTCACCGCGCGCTCGGCCAGCTCGCGCCCGGTCATCTCCGGCATGACCACATCCGTGAACAGGAGCGTCACGTCGTGCCCGGCCTCGATGATCCGGAGGGCCTCCGGCCCGTCCTCGGCCTGGAGCACGGTGTAGCCGAGCTCTCGGAGCGCCTCGGCGGAGAAGTTCCGGACACGGCTCTCGTCCTCGACGACCAGCACGGTCTCGCTCGGCAGGCCCGCCCGGACGGTGCTCGGCGCCCGGCGAGGCAAGGCCGCCGCAGCGTCGGAGGCGAAACGCGGCAGGTAGATCCTGAAGGTCGTGCCGTGGCCGACCTCCGATTGCACCTTCACCTGGCCTCCCGACTGGCGCACGAAGCCGAAGACCTGGGACAGGCCGAGCCCGGTTCCCTTGCCGACCGATTTCGTGGTGAAGAACGGATCGAAGGCCCTCGCCATCACCTCCGGCGTCATGCCGGTACCGGTATCGGTGACGGCGAGCATCACGTATTCCCCGGGTGCGATCTCGGCCTCCCGGGCGTGGTCGTCGTCGAGGTCCTCGTTCGCGGTCTCGATCGTGAGGCGACCGCCCGTCGGCATGGCGTCGCGGGCGTTCACCGCGAGGTTCACCACGACGTTCTCGAGCTGGTTCGCGTCCGCCTTGGCCCGCCAGAGGTCCTCGCCGAAGACGGTCTCCAGCTTCACGTTCTCGCCGAGCGTCCGCGTCAGCAGATCGTCGAGCCCCGCCAGCATGGCGTTGCAATCCACGGGTTCCGGCGCCAGCGGCTGCTGGCGCGAGAAGGCGAGGAGGCGCTGCGTGAGCGCGGCCGCGCGCGTCGCGCCCTCCATGGCGCTCTCGATGTAGCGGTCGACGTTCCGGTCGCCGCGCGCCAGCCGGCGCTGGGCGAAGTTCAGGCCGCCGATGATGATGGCCAGCATGTTGTTGAAATCGTGGGCGATGCCGCCGGTGAGCTGGCCCACGGCCTCCATCTTCTGCGATTGACGGAGCTTCTCCTCGGCGCTCATCAGCTCGACGGTCCGGCTCGCCACCGCGCGTTCCAGCTCCTCCCGGGAGAGCGCGAGCACCTCCCGGGCGTCGACGATCTCCTGGATTTCGGTGCAGCTGCCGAACCAGCGGGTGATCTGCCCCGTCTCGTCCCGCACCGGCTGGGCGCGCCCCAGCACCCAGCGGTACTGGCCGGAGCGGTCGCGGAGCCGGTACTCGATGCGGTAGGGTTCCCCCGTCGCGAGGGAATGCCGCCAGGCGGCGAAGGCGCGCTCCTGGTCATCGGGATGGAACATCGCGTTCCAGCCTTCCCCGTCCGTGGAGCCGTGCGGCACGCCCGTGTAATCGTACCAGCGCTGGTTGTAGTAGTCGTGGAAACCGTCCGGCCGGGTCGACCAGATCATCTGGTCGATGGAGTTGACGATGCCGCGGAAGCGCTCCTCGCTGACCCGCAGCGCGTCCTCCGTCGCCTTCCGGGCGGTGATGTCGAAGCTGACGCCCGGGAAGCGGAGAGGACGGCCGTCCCGCGCGAGGTCGCATCGTCCCTGAGCGTAGACCCAGCGGATGCCTCCGTCCCGGCCGAGAAGCCGGTACTCCTCGGCGAAGGCCCCGCCCGTCCGGACGGCGTCGCCGATCGCCGTCTCGACCCGCGGGAGGTCGTCCGGATGGATGCCCTCGAGGAATTCGGCAAGCGTCGCTCCCCGGGCGGCGAGGTCCGGGTCGAGGCCGTGGAGCGCGGCGAAGCGCGCATCGGCCGTGACCAGGTCGGCCGGGACGTCCCAGCTCCAGGTCCCGATGCTGTTGCCGGCCGAGAGCGCCATCTCCAGCCGCTCGTCCGCGGCCCGCCGCTCGCGCTCCGCCACCACCTGCCCCGTCGTCTCGCCGGTGACGCACAGGAGGCCCGCGATCTCGCCGCGATCTTCGAAGACGGGCGAATAGGTGAAGCTCCACCAGCTCTCCTCCGGGGCGCCCTGCCGGGACAGGTCGAGCTTCATGTCCGTCGTCTGCTGGGGCCGTCCCGCGAGCGTCGCCTCCACGAGCGGCTCGATATCCGGCCAGATGCTGGCCCACACGTCCCGGAACGGCCGCCCGAGCGCCTTCTCCAGCCTGAAGCCGAGGATCGGCCGGTAGGCATCGTTGTAGAAGCAGAGGAGGTCCGGCCCCCAGGCGAGGAACATGGCCTGCGGACAGGCCAGCATGGCGGCGAGCGTCGCCCGGAGCGACATCGGCCAGCTCTCGAGCGGGCCGAGCGTCGTCCGGGACCAGTCGAAGGCCAGGATCTCGGCGCCGGTGACGGTTCCCGAATCGATCGGCGGACCTGAGAGCCGCGTCGGCTTGCCCCAGGCTTCGGGCAGTTCGGAACGTTGAGGGCCGTTCTTCATCGCATGCACGGCGCGACGCATTAGAGGTCGCAGCCCTCAGCAACAACAGGGGAACAGAGCAGGCACGATCTCGTGAGCTATGTCGGCCCGGGCTCCTCGCGCGACACGGTGAAGAGTTCCTGCGGGCGCTGCACGCCGCGGAGCGCGTAGCGGCCGACCGAGACGAGGCAATGCTGGTCCGGGGCGTCGGCCGCGTCCCGGAAGGCGGCGGATACGAGGACGTCGCGCTCGGCCGAGCGGCACAGGGCGGCGATGCGGCTCGCCTCGTTCACGGCCGGCCCGACGACGGTGAAGTCGAGGCGCTCGTGCGAGCCGATATTGCCGTAATAGACCTCGCCCACATGCAGCCCGAGATAGACCTGCGTGACCGGCAGCCCCGCCTCCGCCCGGCGCGCGTTCACGGAGGCGACGCGCCGGCGGAGCGATCGCTCGGCCGCGAGCGCCGACCGGCACGGGTCGGCGCAGGTCGCTCTCGCGAAGATCGCGAGCGTCCCGTCGCCGATGAGCTTCAGCACGTCGCCCCCCTCCTCGTGCACCGCCGAGATGACGGCATCGGCGTAGTCGTTGAGGAGCGGCAGGACCTGGTCCGGCTGGCAGGCGCCCGCGATGGCGGTGAAGCCCCGCAGGTCCGAGAACCAGAGCACGGCCTCGATGCGGTCGGCGACGCCGCGCTCGATCTTCCCGGACAGCACCCGCCGGCCGGCGTCGCGCCCGAGATAGGTCTCGACCAGCGTTTCGGCGATGCGGGCGAGAGATGCCGACTTGGCCGCGAGGCCGAGGGCCGGAACGAGGCGCTCGAGCGCCTGGACGTCTCCGTCCGCGAACCCGCCCGGCCGATCGGTCCCCCAGGCCGAATAGATGCAGTCCATCTCCCCGATCGCGGCGCCCGGCCGGAAGCGGTCGATCAGCGCGAGCCAGCCCGTGCGGCCCTCCGCCCTGTGGTTGCGGAGCGCTGCGAACTCCTCGTCCGTCTCCGGCCCCAGGCGGCGATGGAGGGAGGACAGCCCCTGCTCCAGCATGTGGAAGAAGGGCGAGCGGCGCCAGTTCGCCGCCGCCTCGTTGTCGCCGCTGGTGCGGCCGTATTCCCGGATCTCGCTCTCGCCGGAGACCTCGCTCCTCCACTGGAAGACGCGGCCTTCGTGCACGGGGTGGAGCGTGTCGATGATGACGAGCGCGCGCGAGAGGGGCAGCCCGGCCTCGACGACCCGCTCGCAGAAGAGGCGCAGGAGCGTCGCCTCGTCCTTGCCGGCGATGCCCGCGCGGACCGTGAAGGCGGCGACGGCCGCGAGCTGCTCCTCGTTCATGGACCTTCGCGTCCGAGAAGCGCGGCGAGCTCCTCCCGGAGCGGGCCGGCGAGATCCTCCCGCTCGAGAGCGTAGGCGACGTTCGCCGTGAGGAAGCCCAGCTTGTTGCCGGTGTCGTAGGTGCGGCCCTCGTAGCGCAGCCCGTGGAACGGCTGCGTCACGGCCAGGCGCTTCATGGCGTCCGTGAGCTGGATCTCCCCTCCCGCGCCGGTCTCGTGAGCGGACAGGATGCCGAAGATCTCAGGCTGCAGGATGTAGCGGCCGGAGATGATGAGGTTCGAGGGCGCCGTGCCCCGCGGCGGCTTCTCGACCATGCCGGTGATCTCGAACGTCGCCCCGTGGTCCTGCCCGACCGCCACGATGCCGTATTGGTGGGTCTGGTCGTCCGGCACGGATTCGACCGCGATGACGTTGCCGCCATGGCGGCCGTAGGCCTCCAGCATCTGGCTCATGCAGCCCCGGCTCAGCATGTCCGGAAGCAGGACCGCGAAGGGCTCGTCGCCCACGATCTCGCGGGCGCACCACACGGCGTGGCCGAGCCCGAGCGGCGCCTGCTGGCGCGTGAAGGAGGTCTGGCCCGCCTTCGGCAGGTCCTTCTGGAGCGCGTCGTATTCCTTCTGCTTGCCGCGCTCCCGCAAGGTGGCGTCGAGCTCGTAGGCCATGTCGAAATGGTCCTCGATGACGGCCTTGTTCCTCCCGGTCACGAAGACGAAATGCTCGATGCCGGCCTCGCGCGCCTCGTCCACGACGTGCTGGATCACGGGCCGGTCGACCACCGTCAGCATCTCCTTCGGCACGGATTTGGTGGCCGGGAGGAACCGCGTCCCGAGCCCGGCGACCGGGAGGACGGCTTTGCGGATGCGCTTCATGACGGGGCGTCGTCCTCTCGGGATCGTGGTCCGCGGGTTCAGGGAACGCTATTGGCAAGAGCTTCACGGCTTGTGAAGCGCCGCGCCGTACACGAGGACGGCAGAACGGGGGATGGATCGATGACGGTGCTGGTCACGGGCGGAGCCGGCTATATCGGCGGCCACATGGTGCTGGCCCTCGCCGACCGCGGTGACCCGGTCGTCGTGCTCGACAACCTCTCGACCGGCTTCGCCTGGGCCGTGCCGCGCGGCGTGCCGCTCGTCGTCGGCGACACCGGCGATCCTGATCTCGTCTCGCGCACCCTGCGCGAGCACCGGGTGGACGCGATCGCCCATTTCGCCGCGAAGATCGTGGTGCCCGAATCCGTCGCCGACCCGCTCGGCTACTACCTGAACAACACGGCCAAGACCCGCACGCTGCTCGAGACGGCCGTGCGGGGCGGCGTCCGCAAGGTGATCTTCTCCTCGACCGCGGCCGTCTATGGCGAGGTCGGGACGGAGCCCGTCTCGGAGGACACGCCGAAGGACCCGGTCTCGCCCTATGGCCGCTCCAAGCTGATGAGCGAATGGATGCTGGCGGACGCGGCCCGCGCCCATGATCTCCGCTTCGTCGCGCTCCGCTACTTCAACGTGGCCGGTGCCGACCCGGCCGGGCGGATCGGGCAATCGACGCCCGCCGCCACGCACCTGATCAAGGTCGCGGCGCAGGCCGCCCTCGGCCACCGGGCGGGGCTCGACGTGTTCGGGACGGATTACCCGACGCGCGACGGCTCCTGCATCCGCGACTACATCCAGGTCTCCGACCTCGCGGCCGCGCATCTCTCCGCCCTCGACCATCTGCGGGTGGGCGGCGAGAGCCTGACGCTGAATTGCGGCTACGGGCGCGGCTATTCGGTCCTGGAGGTCGTCGACACGATGAAGCGCGTCTCCGGCATCGACTTCCCCGTGCGGCTGTCGCCGCGCCGCGCCGGGGACCCGGCCGCCATCGTGGCGGAGGCCGCCCGCATCAAGGCGGAGCTCGGCTGGATCCCGCGGCACGACGATCTCGACGGCATCGTCCGGCAGGCGCTCGACTGGGAACGCCACCTCGCGAGCCGTGCGGCCGCCGCCTGAGGACGGCTCGCCGCCGACGCGGCGGGCCGTCCTGGCGGGCGCGATCGGCGCCGCCTGCAACCGTCCGGCCTCTGCCCGGTCCGAGACTCCCGCCTCGATCGACGCGGCCGCCTTCTCCCGGCTGATAGCCACCGTCCGGGCCGAGGCGGCGGGCGCCGGGATCTCGGCGGCGGTGATCGAGGCTGCGCTGGCCGGGCTCGCGCCCGATCCGGCCGTACTGGGGCGGGCCGCCCGCCAGGGCGAGTTCCGCGTCCCGGTCGGCCGCTACGTGGAGGGAGCCGCGGCCGCAACGCGGGTCGCCAGGGGCCGGCAGTTCCTCGCCCGCGAAACCGGCCTGACGGGCGGGCTGGAGCGCCGTTTCGGAGTTCCGCC
>CALMTJ010000007.1:0-2319 GCA_937872715.1 uncultured Methylobacteriaceae bacterium | reverse complement strand
CCCGAGATGCTGGTCGCTTTGTGGGGCGTCGAGAGCGGCTTCGGCCAGGCCTCCGGCCATTTCGACACGATCCGCTCGCTGGCAACGCTGGCGCTCTCGGGAGAGCGGGCCGCCTATTTCCGGGCGGAGCTCGTCGCGGCCTTGCGCATCCTGGAGGGCGGCGGCATCGCGCGCTCCGACCTGAAGGGCTCGTGGGCCGGCGCGACCGGGCAGACGCAGTTCATGCCGTCGAGCTACCTCCGCTACGCGGCCGACGGGGACGGCGACGGCGTCCGGGACATCTGGACCTCCGTGCCGGACGTGCTGGCCTCCATCGCGAACTTTCTCGCGGAGAGCGGCTGGGCGCGAGGCCTGCCCTGGGGGTACGAGGCGCGCCTGCCGGGCGGGCTCGACCTCTCGGTGCACGAGCGCGATCTCGGCCAGTGGAGCCGGCTCGGGCTGTCCCGCCCGGGAGGTGGCACCGTGCCGACGGCCGGGCGCGGCCGGCTCTTCCTGCCGGCCGGGATCGCCGGCCCGGCCTTCGTGCTGACCGACAATTTCGAGGCGCTCCGGGCCTACAACACGTCGGACGCCTACGGGCTCGGGATCGGCGTCCTGGCCGACCGGATCGCGGGCGGCGGCCCGCTGTCGCGGCCCTGGCCGACGGCCCCGGTGCTCACCGGCGACGAGCGGCGGGAGGTGCATCGCCGGCTCGCCTCGCTCGGCTTCTACGCCGGCACGCCGGACGGCAAGTTCGGCGCCCAGACCCGCGACGCCGTCCGCCGCTTCCAGCTCGCGCGCGGGCTGGTGCCGGACGGCTACGCGGACGGGGCGTTGCTGGCGGCGCTGAGGGCGACCAACCGATGAACAAGGCAGCCCGAAACGAACGGCGGAAACTCACGGCGACGTGGTTCAACGGCGCTGCCATCGCGGCTCTGGCCGTCGGCGGCTTCGCGCCGATCACCGGCTACGCGACCACGACAACCACGATCAGCCCGATCGTGCTGCTCTTCCTTGTCGGCGGTTGGTTTCTCGTGAGCTTGACCTTACATCTCGTAGCGAGACGAACCTTGGAAAGGATCGAGGAATGACGGACATGTTCATCCTTGCCGCCTTCGTCACTCCTGCCATGCTGCTCGTGACGGCGGCGATAGTGCTGGCTATCACGACGTGGCAGGACGAGCGCGACATGCGCCTCGCCCGCGAGCGTGGCGAGATCCCGCCGCGCTGAGGCGGCGTCGTCACCTCGGCAGCACGCTGTCGCCCATCAGCGCGATGTCCACCGCGCGGGCGGCCTGACGGCCCTCCCGGATCGCCCAGACCACCAGCGACTGCCCGCGCCGGACGTCGCCCGCCGCGTAGACCTTCTCGCGCGAGGCGCGGTAATCCCCGTCGTCGGCCAGCACGTTGCCGCGCCCGTCGAGATCGAGACCCGACCCGTCGAGGAGCCCTTCACGTTTCGGACCTGCGAAGCCGATCGCCATGAAGACGAGGTCGGCCGGCAGCACGAACTCGCTGCCCTCGACGGGTTTGCGGCGCTCGTCGACGCGGGCGCAGACGATCCCGGTGGCGCGCCCCCGCTTGCCCTCGATCCGAAGCGTCGCCGTCTGAAACTCGCGCTCGGCCCCTTCGGCCTGGCTGGACGAGGTGCGCATCTTGGTCGGCCAATAGGGCCACACCGTCAGCTTGTCCTCGCGCTCGGGCGGCTTCGTCCGGATGTCGAGCTGCGTCACGGAGAGCGCGCCCTGCCGGAAGGAGGTGCCGACGCAGTCGGACGCGGTGTCGCCGCCGCCGATGACGACGACGTGCTTGCCGGCCGCATGGATCTCCGGATCCGGCCCGTTCGGCTCGCCGCCGACCCGGCGGTTCTGCTGCACCAGGAACGGCATCGCGTAATGGACGCCGGGCAGGTCCTGCCCGGGAAGCTGCGGGTCCCGCGGCCTTTCCGCGCCGGCCGCGATCACGACCGCGTCGAACTCCTCCTCCAGCGAGCGGAGCGTGCGGGTGACGCCGACCTCCACCCCGTGGTGGAAGGTGACGCCCTCGGCCTTCATCTGCTCGACGCGACGGTCGATGGAGCCCTTCTCCATCTTGAAATCCGGGATGCCGTAGCGGAGGAGCCCGCCGGCCTTGGGCTCGCGCTCGAAGACGTGGGTGTCGTGGCCGACGCGTGCGAGCTGCTGGGCGGCCGCCATCCCGGCCGGACCGGACCCGATCACCGCGACCTTGCGGCCCGTCCGGATCGCGGGCGGCTCCGGCCGCACCCAGCCCATGGCCCAGGCCCTGTCGGCGATCGCCTGCTCGATGGTCTTGATCGCGACCGGCTGGTTCTCGAGGTTC
>CALMTJ010000006.1:4551-6007 GCA_937872715.1 uncultured Methylobacteriaceae bacterium | reverse complement strand
GGAGGGTCGTGCTAGGGGTGGCGGCGTATCTCCTGGCCGCAGGGGCTGCCTCGGGCGGGGAGGTCCTTCGCCCGGCCGTGACGGCGCGCGCCTGCCCCCGCGAGGGTCGCGGCTTCGTCGCGCTGCCCGGCGGCTCGACCTGCGTCCGGATCGGCGGCCGGGTCACGGCGGAATACGGGACCGCGGCCGGCCCGGGGCGGCGTGCCGCCGAGCGCCGGGGTGTCGGCAGCATCGCGCATCTCACGGCCGATATCCGGACCGAGACTCCCTACGGGACGGCCCGCGGCTTCGTCAGGGTGCGGGCCGGCGCCGTTTGGGCCGATTGAGCGCCCATCGCCGATCCTTCTCGGCGGCATCAGGAACATTCATGGCCGCGGACCGGCCGGCGGCATTGACGTGCCCCTCCGCCGGCGGGTCTGGTGCCGCGCGGAGATCGTCCGTTCGGAGGCAGCATGGCGGCCCACACGCAGACCTGGACCTTCGTCGACGGCGGCTGGGTCGAGGGCAATCCCGGCCTCGCGGGTCCCCGCTCGCACGCCTTCTGGCAGGCCTCGTCCGTCTTCGACGGGGCGCGGTGGTTCGAAGGCCATATGCCGGACATCGGTCTCCACGCGGCCCGGGTGAACCGCTCAGCGCTGGCGCTCGGTCTCCGGGCCACGACCGAGCCGGACGCCATCGTGGCCCTGGCGCGGGACGGCGTTAGGAAGTTCTCGCCCGATGCGGCGCTGTACATCCGGCCCATGTACTGGGCGGAGGGAGACGGGCCGAGCCCCATCATGTCGGACCCCGAGACGACGCGGTTCTGCCTCTGCATCTACGAGGCGCCCATGCCGCCGCCGAAGGCCGGGATCAGCGTCACACGCTCACCCTTCCGCCGGCCGAGCCCGGAGACGATGCCGACGGATTCGAAATCGGGCTGCCTCTACCCGAACAATGCCCGGGCGCTGCGGGAGGCGCGTTCGCGCGGCTTCGACAACGCGCTCGTCTGCGATCTTCTGGGCAACGTCGCCGAGACCACGACGTCCAACGTCTTCATGGTCAAGGACGGCGTCGTGATGACGCCCGCCTCCAACGGCACCTTCCTGAACGGCATCACCCGCCAACGCATGATCGGGCTCCTCCGGGAGGAGGGGCTCGCGCTCGAGGAGCGCTCGATGCGCTACGAGGATTTTCTCGACGCCGACGAGATCTTCATCAGCGGCAATTACGCCAAGACCATGCCGGTGACGCGCATCGACGACCGCGACCTGCAGCCGGGACCGGTCGCCCGCAAGGCGCGCGAGCTCTACTGGGCCTTCGCCCATGACAGTGTGGCGTGAGGCGGCTCACCTCCGTCCAAGCCGAAGGCCGGCCAGCCGCAGCCCCGCCCCGATCACGGCGCCGTAGCCGAGGGAGCCGCCGGCCGCGAGCAGCGCGAGCTGGCCGAGCCCGCTCCACCGCCCGAGCGGCGCGGCGC
>CALMTJ010000006.1:1993-4541 GCA_937872715.1 uncultured Methylobacteriaceae bacterium | reverse complement strand
GCTTCCTGCCGGGCCGCGAGGATGAAGAGGGCCAGCAGCCCGCAACCCGCCGCCACGGCCCCGCGCACCCGCAGCAATGGGGCGGACAGCCGGGCGTAGCCGCGGCTATGGGCCAGCCACCACACCGTCCCGACATTGATCCAGGCCCCGACGGAGGTCGCGAGCGCCAGGCCCGCGACCCCGTAGGGGGCGATGAGAGCTATCTTGAGGGCGACGTTCACCCCGTAGCCGGCGAGCGAGGCCCATAGCGGGGTCGCGGTGTCGCCCCGGGCGTAGAAGCTCGCGACGGAGGAGCGCAGGATCACCGCGGCGGGAAGCCCGACCGCGTAGGCCGCCAGCACCGAACCCGACCGGGCGGCCGCCTCCGCGTCGAAGGCGCCCCGCTGGAACAGGGCCGACATGACGAGATCGGGGAGAAGCACGAAGGCGACGGCGCAGGGCGCGGCCAGCGCGAGCGTGAGACCGATCGCGCGGTTCTGGGCCCGGCGGGCTCCGGGGCCGTCGCCCGCCGCGACGAGGCGGCTCATCGTCGGCAGCAGCACGGTGCCGGCCGCGATGCCAACCACCCCCAGGGGAAGCTGGTAGAGGCGCTCTGCATAGTACAGGGCCGCGAGCGCGCCGGTCGCGAGTCCGGAGGCGATGATCGTGTCGGCGAACATCGCGACCTGCACGCCCGCCGAGCCGATGACGGCCGGGCCGAGGCGCCGGAAGAAGGTTGCGACCTCCGCATCCCGCATCCGCCGCGTCGGGCGGGGCGCGATCCGGACGCGCCGGGCCTCGCGCCAGACGAGCGCCAGCTGAAGGGCGCCCGAGATCGTCACGCCCCAGGCGGCCGCGTGTCCGGCGCTCGGAAACAGCCAAGCGACCGAGAGGGCGGCGATCATGGACAGGTTGAGGAGGATCGGCGCCGCGGCGGCCGCCCAGAACCGGTCATGCGCGTTCAGCATCGCGGAGACGAGCGTCACGAGCGTCACGAGGAGAAGATACGGGAAGGTGATGCGGGTCAGCGTCACCGCGAGCGCGAAGGAGTCGGGCTTGTCCGACAATCCCGGCGCGAGAAGGCCGACGAACCACGGCATCGCGGCCAGCGCCCCGACGAGCAGCGCCGCCTGGACGGCCAGCATCAGCGTGAAGATGCGGTCGGCGAAGCGGCGGGCCGGCGCCTCGCCCTCCCTCTCGTGCAGGCCGCCATAGGTCGGCACGAAGGCCGAGTTGAAGGCGCCCTCCCCGAAGATGGCGCGGAAATGGTTCGGCAGCCTGAACGCCACGACGAAGGCGTCGGCGACCGGCCCGGCGCCGAGGATCGCCGCCATGACGACGTCCCGCACGAACCCGGTCGCGCGGGACACGAGCGTCCATCCGCCGACGGAGAGGATGCGGCCGAGCATGGGCGGGGCGTGCGAGCCGGGAGGCCGGATGTCAAATCCGGCCGTGGCCGGTCAGCGGCGCCGGTCCGTTCCCCGGAACGGAATGGCCGCGACATCGCCGACGGCGCCTTCGATCACGTAGAGCGGACGGCGCTTCACCTCGGCGAAGATGCGGCCGATATACTCGCCGATGATCCCGAGCGACATGAGCTGGATGCCGGAGAAGAACATCACGGACACGATCAGGGACGGGTAGCCCGGCACGTCAGAGCCGAAGAAGAGAGTGCGGAGCGCGAAATAGGCCGCTGTCCCGATGGACAGGAGCGAGACCAGGACACCGAGATAGGTCCAAACCCGCAAGGGCACCGTCGAGAAGGACGTGAGCCCGTCGAAGGCGAAGCGGAACAGGCGGCGGAAGCTCCACTTCGTCGCCCCGAACCGCCGTTCCTCCACGGCGAAGGGGACGCCGATCGACCGGAAGCCGATCCAGGCGTAGAGCCCTTTCGAGAAGCGGGCCCGCTCGCCCAGGGCCCGGAGCACGTCGACGCCGCGCCGGTCGATCAGCCTGAAATCGCCCGCCCCCTCCGGGAGCGCCGTCTCCCCGAAACGGGCGAAGAGGCGATAGAAGGCGTGGGTGAAGCCGCGTTTCGCGCGGCTCTCGCCCGAGCGGTCGATCCGCTGGCCGAAGACCATGACGTAGCCTTCGCGCCAACGGTCGACGAAGGTCTCGATGGTCTCGGGCGGGTGCTGGAGATCGGCGTCCATGATGATCACCGCGTCCCCACCCGCGTGGTCGAGCCCCGCCGCGATCGCGATCTCCTTGCCGAAATTGCGGGAAAAGGAGATGGCCCGGATGCGCGGATCGGCGGCGTTCTGCGCGGCGAGCGCGGCGAGCGTCTCGTCCGGTGAGCCGTCGTCGACGAACAGGATCTCGAACGAGCTGCTCACGCGTGTCAGGATCGGCACGAGACGGGCGCAGAGCGGGCCGACATTGTCGGCCTCGCCGTAGACCGGGACGACCACGCTGATCTCGACGGCTCCGAAAGGCCCCTCGACCATGTGGGACGGACCCGGCAGGCGGTCGGGTCGGCGCGGATCGGTCACGGGCTCGGCGGCTGTCGGCATGGAGGCGGAAGGGGATTGAGGAAGATCGTGATCTGCGCCGACGATTACGGCATGAG
>CALMTJ010000006.1:1379-1983 GCA_937872715.1 uncultured Methylobacteriaceae bacterium | reverse complement strand
TGTCGCGCGGCATCCGCGAACTCGCCGAGGCGGGCCGGATCTCGGCGACCGCCGCCATGACGGCATCCCCGGCCTGGCCGGCGGAGGCGGCCGCGCTCCGGCCGCTCGCCGGCCGGATCGGGATCGGCCTGCACCTGACGCTCACCTTCGGGGCGCCGCTCGGCCCCATGCCCCGTTTCGCGCCCGGTGGCCCCTTCCCGACGCTGCCCCGGGTCGTCGCGCGATCCCTCGCGGGCCGGCTCCCGGCGGGCGAGATCGGGGCCGAGATCGGCCGGCAGCTCGACGCCTTCCAGGCCGGGATGGGCAGGCCGCCGGATTTCGTGGACGGCCACCAGCACGTCCATTCCCTGCCCGGGATACGGGCGGCGCTGCTGGCGGTGCTCGCCGAACGCGGGCTTGCCGGACAGGCATGGCTGCGGGACCCCTTCGACCGTCCGGGCGCGATCCTCGTGCGGGGCGTCGCGGCCGGCAAGGCGCTGGCCGTGGCCGGGCTGTCGCTCGGCTTCGGCAGGCGGGCGCGACGGGCCGGGTTCGGCACCAATCGCGGCTTCTCGGGCTTCAGCCGGTTCGATCCGGGCCGGGACGCGCTGGCCCAGGCGCAGGC
>CALMTJ010000006.1:0-1369 GCA_937872715.1 uncultured Methylobacteriaceae bacterium | reverse complement strand
CGCGCTGGCCGATCTCGACCGCTACCTCGCGGCGCCCGGCCCGGCCCACCTCGTCATGTGCCATCCGGGGCATCTCGCCCCGGGCGACGTCCTGGACGGGGTCGGCGAGCCGCGCGTGCGGGAGCTCGACGCCCTCCGGTCGGACGGGTTCACGGCCCTCCTGGGCAGGCGGGGCGTCGTCCTGACGCCCCGTCCGGATCAGGCATGACGCTCCTCATGCTGAGGTGCTCGCCTCAGCGAGCCTCGAAGCACGCGCGACCGGCGGACTGGCATCCGGGGGCGCACGGCCGCCGTTCGTCCTTCGGAGCCGACCTGCGGTCGGCACCTCGGGATGAGGAGCTCCGGTTCCGGCGGCGACGTCCGGATCGGATCAGACCTTCGCCTCCGAGAGCATCTTCTCGACGTGCTCCCAGTTCACGAGGTTGTCGATGAAGGCCTTCAGGTAGTCGGGCCGGCGGTTGCGGTAATCGATGTAGTAGGAGTGCTCCCACACGTCGACGCCGAGGATCGGCGAGGCGCCGTGCACGAGCGGGTTCTCGCCGTTCGGGGTCTTCATGATCTCGAGCTTGCCGTTCTTCACCGCGAGCCAGGCCCAGCCCGAGCCGAACTGCGTCTTGCCGGCCTCGATGAAGTCGTTCTTGAACTTCTCCACGCCGCCCAGCTCGTCGCCGATCTTCTTCTCGAGCGATCCCGGGATGGCGCCGCCGCCGTTCGGCTTCATCCACTGCCAGAAATGGATGTGGTTATAATGCTGTCCGGCATTGTTGAAGAGCGGCTGGTTCTTGCCGTAGCTCGCCTTCACGATCTCCTCGACGCTCTTGCCCTCGAGCTCGGAACCCTGGAGCAGCGTGTTGCCCGTGTCGACATAGGCCTTGTGGTGCTTGTCGTGGTGGAATTCGAGCGTCTCCTTCGACATGTAGGGCTGGAGCGCGTCGTAGGCGTAGGGAAGCTCGGGCAGGCTGAACGTCATGTCGTGTCTCCTCCGGCGGATTGCGCCGGGCGGCCGCGATGGCGATGGTCGGCCCGGACGGGCCTGGCGCCCACGACTTAAGCGCAGCCCGGTTTGTTGCCAAGACGAGCCGGGTGCCGGCGCGCGGAGATACCGATGGGCGTGGTCCTGCTCCTCCTCTCGCTCGCGATGATGGCCGTCGGGATCGCGGCCGCCTATTCCGGGTCGCTGATCATCATGGTCGAGCGCGGCTGGGCCATGGTGATCGCGGGCACGGTCGCGGCCTCGGCCGGCGCGGTCCTGCTCGGCTTGTCCGTGGTGGCGCATCGCCTGCGCCGGATCCAGCTCGTCCTGACCGCTTTCCCGGGGGATGGCGAGAGGGCGGGGGAGGCCGCGCCCGTTCGTGCGGCGGCCGCGCAT
>CALMTJ010000005.1:4250-4567 GCA_937872715.1 uncultured Methylobacteriaceae bacterium | reverse complement strand
CACCACCCCGGATCGGCTGGCAGCGAGAGGCGGGGGCCACGCTCCGACTCGCCTGGCCGCTGATCCTGTCCAACCTCGCCTCGACCGGGCTCGCGACGGTCGACGTGCTCCTCATCGGCCGGCTCGGGCCGGACGCGCTCGCGGCGGCGGCGCTCGGGACGAACCTGTTCAACGCCGTGCTGCTCAGCGCTGTCGGCCTCGTCTCGGCCGTGTCTCCCCTGGTCGCGGCGGAGCATGGACGGGCGCCGGGCGAGACGGCCGACAGCCGCCGCCCCGTCCGGCAGGGCTTCTGGCTCGCCGGCGCGATCTGCGTGCCG
>CALMTJ010000005.1:3023-4240 GCA_937872715.1 uncultured Methylobacteriaceae bacterium | reverse complement strand
GGTCCGGGCGCTCCAATGGTCGCTCGCGCCGACCCTGGCCATGACCGTGCTTCGGACCTTCATGGCGTCGCTCGGGCGTCCCGGATGGGGCCTCGCGGTGTCGCTCGCGGCGCTGCCGGCGAACGGCGCCCTCGCCTGGGCGCTGATCGGCGGCCATGGCGGGCTGCCGGAACTCGGGCTGATCGGCGCCGGGATCGCGACGACGCTGACCGGGGCGGCGGGTTTCGCGCTCCTCGGCCTCGTCGCGGCGGCCGATCGCGGGTTCCGGCGGTACCGCGTGTTCGGCGGCCTGTTCCGTCCGGACCCTGCCCGGTTCCTGGCCCTCACGCGGCTCGGCCTGCCGATCGCCGGGACGCTGGCGCTCGAGGTCGCCTTCTTCCGCGGCGCCGGCTTCGCCATGGGCCTCATCGGCACGACCGCGCTCGCGGCCCATGCCGTGGCGCTGCAGATCTCGGGCCTTTGCTTCATGGTGCCGCTCGGCGTGGCGCAGGCGGCGACGATCCGGGTCGGCTTCGCCTTCGGGTCGGGCGACAGGCGCGGCGTCGCGCTCGCGGGCTGGACCGCCTTCGCGATCGCGATGGGCTTCATGGCGGCGACGGCCTCGATCCTGGTCGGCGTGCCGGGCCTCCTCGTCGGGGTCTTCCTCGACCCCGCGCAGCCGGACGGCGCCGCCGCGGTCGCCTTCGCGGTCCGATTCCTGGCGCTCGCGGCCCTCTTCCAGGTGGCGGACGGAGCGCAGGTGGTGGGAGCCGGGATGCTGCGCGGGCTGAAGGACACGCGGCTGCCGCTCGTCTTCGCGGCGGTCGGCTACTGGGCGGTCGGGGCGCCGCTCGGGCTCGGGCTCGCGTTTCCCGGCGGCGCGGGCGGGACCGGCATCTGGATCGGACTCGCGGCCGGACTCGCGACTGTCGCCATCCTGACGATGGGGCGCTGGACCGTCCGGGAAAGGCTCGGCCTCGTCGACCGGCGGAGGGCCTGATACGCCTCGGACGGTCAGGAAGGGTCGGCGCGCGCCAGCTCGGCAAGGAACACGTCCAGCGCGTCCTGCTGTTCCCTATTCTCGATGAGATAAAGGGGCACTCTGCCTTCTCCCTTCCGATCGTTGCCTCATGTCAGCCCGTCCGGGAACGTGCTTGAGGAGTCAACCCGAGGCGTGCGCGGCTGCGGCAAGCAGCGCGACAGCCGGCCGCTGGAGTACATCGGCGAGCAGGTGGTGC
>CALMTJ010000005.1:0-3013 GCA_937872715.1 uncultured Methylobacteriaceae bacterium | reverse complement strand
GGCTCGGTGGCGGCAGCGTCCTTCGTGGGGGGCCGGGCCAAGCCCGGCCATGACCGACCCGACCGATGGAGATCCTCGATCGGCCTTAGCCAAGTCATGCGCCTGCCGCGCCGTGGACACCCGTTTGGAGCTATGCCAAACAGCCGGGAGGCGACCCCGCGCCGCATTGCACGCCCGCGCGTGCGGAGCGACGTAGGCGGGAGCCGGAGGGCGCCCCGCCCTCGAGCGTTCCGCACTCGATCCCTCCCTGGAGCCGCGACTTGGCAGCCATCACCGCCACCGGACAGACCAAGGCGACGAGGCGGGACTTCATGCTGATCGCGACGGGGGCGGCAGGCGCCGTCGGCGCCGCCGCGATCGTGTGGCCTTTCGTGGCCTCCATGGCGCCGGACGCCTTCGTGATCGCGGCCGGAGCGCCGGTCGACGTCGACCTCGCACCCGTGGCGGACGGCCAGATCGTGAAGGTCTTCTGGCGCGGGAAGCTCGTCTTCGTGAGGAACCGGACGCCGAAGGAGATCGAGGAGGCCGAGAAGGTCAACCTCGCCTCCCTGCCGGACCCGCAGCCGGATTCGGCGCGGGTGAAGGAAGGCAAGGCGAAATGGCTCGTCGTCTTCGGCAACTGCACCCATCTCGGCTGCGTGCCCCTCGGGCACGAGGGCACTTACGAGGGCTGGTTCTGCCCCTGCCACGGCTCCGTCTACGACACGTCCGGCCGCGTCCGGGGCGGCCCGGCGCCCCTCAACCTTCCCATCCCGCCCTACACCTTCGTATCGGACACGAAGATCAGGATCGGCGAGGAATCCAAGGTGCCGCCGAAGGCCGCGGCGGCGTGAGGACGGAACACGGGTCGACACGATGAGCCAGCACGCCACCACCTATGTCCCGAAGAGCCGCTTCGCGAAGTGGTTCGAGAGCCGCCTGCCCTTGGCCGGCCTCGTCCATTCCTCGTTCATCGCCTTCCCGGTTCCGAGGAACCTGACCTATTTCTGGACCTTCGGCGCCATCCTGATCTTCATGCTGGCCGCCCAGATCGTGACGGGCGTGTGGCTCGCCATGCATTACGTGCCGCAATCGAACCTCGCCTTCGAATCGGTCGAGGCGATCATGCGGGAGGTCAATTACGGCTGGCTGCTGCGCTACCTGCACGCCAACGGCGCGTCGATGTTCTTCATCGCGGTCTACATCCACATCTTCCGGGGCCTGTATTACGGCTCGTACAAGGCGCCGCGCGAGATCCTGTGGCTGCTCGGCGTCATCATCTTCCTCCTGATGATGGCGACGGCCTTCATGGGCTACGTGCTGCCCTGGGGTCAGATGTCGTTCTGGGGCGCCACCGTCATCACGAACCTGTTCTCCGCGATCCCGCTCGTCGGCGACACGATCGTGTCGCTGCTCTGGGGCGGCTATTCGGTCGGCAACCCGACGCTGAACCGCTTCTTCGCCCTCCATTACCTCCTGCCCTTCATGATCGCGGGCGTCGTCGTGCTGCACATCTGGGCGCTGCACGTCGTCGGGCAGAACAACCCGACCGGCGTGCCGATCAAGTCCGGCAAGGACGCGATCCCGTTCACCCCCTACGCCACGATCAAGGACATGTTCGCGACGATCGTGTTCGTCATGTTCTTCGCCTGGTGGGTGTTCTTCGTGCCGAACTATCTCGGCCATGCCGACAATTACGTGCCGGCGAACCCGGCCGTGACGCCGGCCCATATCGTCCCGGAATGGTACTTCCTGCCGTTCTACGCGATCCTGCGGGCGATCCCGGACAAGCTCGGCGGCGTGATCGCTATGGTGGGCGCCATCGTCATGCTGGCCCTCGTTCCCTGGCTCGACACGTCGCGGGTGCGGTCGGCGAATTACCGGCCGCTCTACCGGCAGTTCTTCTGGGCCTTCTGCGCGGTCTGCGTGCTGCTCGGCTGGCTGGGCTCGAAGCCGCCCGAGGGCGGCTACGTGATCGCGGCGCGCGTGTGCACGGCCTGGTATTTCATCCATTTCCTCCTCATCCTGCCGCTGCTCGGCCTGTTCGAGACGCCGAAGCCGCTTCCGGCCTCCATCCTGGAGACGGTCACCGGGAGGCGCGGCGGGTCGGCCATGCCGGTCGGCGCGGCGGCCGCGCCCTCCACCAAAGGCTGAGCGAGCGGGCATCCGGGGCGTCATCGACATGATCATGAAGAGAGCCCTGGCGGTCGCGGCCCTGTTCGCCGCCCTCGCGGCCGGGATGTCCGGCGCCGAGGCGCAGGAGCACGAGACGCCGAACCCGCCCCGGGAGAAATGGTCCTTCGCGGGCGTGTTCGGGACCTTCGACCGCGCGCAGCTCCAGCGCGGGTTCAAGGTGTACCGGGAGGTCTGCCAGTCCTGCCACCAGCTCAAGATTCCGTTCCGCACGCTGGCGCAGAACGGCGGCCCGCAATTCTCCACCGCGCAGGTCACGGCGCTCGCGGCCGAGTACAAGGTGACGGACGGGCCGAACGATGCCGGCGACATGTTCGAGCGCCCCGCCCGGCCCGCCGATTACATCCCGTGGACCTTCGCCAACGAGAACGCGGCGGCGGCGGCCAATGGCGGCAAGGCGCCGCCCGCCATGCAGGTGCTCGCCAAGGCGCGCGGCTACGAGCGCGGCTTCCCCTGGTTCATCCTCGACGTGATCCCGTTCCTCCAATACCAGGAGCACGGCCCCGACTACATCCGGGCGCTGCTGACCGGCTACGAGACCCCGCCCGCCGACGTGAAGGTGCCGGCCGGCGGCCATTACAACATCTATTTCCCCGGCCATGTCATCGCCATGCCGAAGCCCATCAACGACGGGCAGGTCGAGTATCCGAAGGGTCCGGACGGCAGGCCTCAGGCTCCCGAGACGGTGGACCAATATGCCCGCGACATCTCGGCTTTCCTGATGTGGGCCGCGGAGCCGTCGCTTGAGCAGCGCAAGCGCATCGGCTTCATGGTGATCATCTTCCTCGCCGTGTTCTCCTATCTCGTCCATTACGCGAAGAAGAAGGTGTGGGCCGACGTG
>CALMTJ010000004.1 GCA_937872715.1 uncultured Methylobacteriaceae bacterium | reverse complement strand
TCGACGTCACGGCCCCGGACGGACGTGGATGGCCGGGCCGAGCCCGGCCAGGACGGAACGATCGTGAACCCCCCCTCCTCCTCTCCTGAGGTGCCGATCGGAGATCGGCCTCGAAGGACGCACAACGGTCGTGCATGCCCCCGGATGGCAGTCCGGGGACGTGCTTCGAGGGCCGCCTGCGGCGGCCACCTCAGCATGAGGAAGGAGTTTTCAACGGGTCCTAAGCACCCGTCCCGTTCTCGCCGCCCGGCGCCGGGTCCGGCGGGACGAGGCGGCGGCCGAAGCCGCGGCGCTCGGGCATGAAGGCGATGCCGATCTCGGCCTTTCGCCGCCACCGCACCCGGGCGGGACGGGACTTGCCCGTGTCCTTCATGATCAGCTCGAACTGGGGCGGCACGGCGCCCGCGTCCGGGACGCGCAGCTTCGCTCCCCGGGACGACATGTCCCGGACGACGCAGTCGATCGATCGAGCGCCGGCCCTGATCTGGGCAGGCTGGAGCGTCGGCTGGCGCTCTTCTACGCGGCGGGACATGGACATGGGCCATCCTGGCACGAAATCCGGAACCACCGCTTAAGGCGATGCCGGGTATTCGCCCGGCTTGCCGCCACCCGTGCCGGGCGGGCGCACCCGTGCCGGGCGGACCCACCCGTGCCGGGTGGCCGGAGGCTCAGGCGACGTTCACCCGCCGGCCGCGGTTCCAGGCGAGGAACGGCACGCCGGAGAGCAGCGCCCGCACGGCATCCTCCGTCTGGTAGAGGCCGTTCACCGAGACGCGCGGAAGCGCCGTCGGGGTCCGGGCGTGGGCGGCGAAGAGATGCCCGGGCCGGGTCGTCACGGCCGTGTCGAAGCCTGCCTCCGCGGCGAGGCGGAACTCGCGCGACCCGGCCGAGCCCGGATCGCCGACCGGGAAGGCGAGATGCCGCACCGGCCGTCCGAGCCGGTCGGCCAGCGCGGTCTTGCTTCCCTCGATCTCGAGCCGGGCCTGCCCCTCCTCCTGCTTCGCCAGCATCGGATGGCTGAGCGTGTGGGCGCCGATCGTGAGGAGCGGGTCGGGGGCGAGGTCGGCGATCTCGTCCCAGCCGAGGCAGAGATCGCGGACGAGCGCCGCCGAACTCACGCCCGCCGCCTCGCACCACCCGGCGATCGTCTCGCGCAGGATTGGCTCAGGCCCGGCCCGCAGGAGGGAGTAGGCGGCGGCGTAGGCCGCGTTCTTCTCGTCGGGGGTGCGGGCCGGCATGAGCCGCGCGGCGCCGGGCGGGCCGATCGGGAGCGCGTCCATGCGCCGCACGACCTCCTCGAGTTCCAGCCACCAGAGCCGGCCGCCGCCGGACGCGTAATCGGCCGTCACGAACATCGTCCAGGGCGCCCCGTGCCGGCGCAGGACCGGCAGGGCATGGATCGCGTTGTCCCGGTATCCGTCGTCGAAGGTCAGCGCCGCGAAACGCCGGCCGGATCCGGCCCGGAGGCGCGCCGGAACCTCGTCCATCGGCACGATCTCGAAGCCGAGGCCGCGGACGAGCCGGAGCGTCCGATCGAGATGGTCGGGCGTGACGGAGAGAAGCGCGTTCGGCTGGAAGGGGTCGGCCGTCGCGGGGCGGACGTGGTGGAAGGTCAGGATGACGCCCAGCCCTCGCGCGAGCGGCGCGAGCCAGCGATCCGCCCGGCTCGCGGCGATCCCGCGGAAGCCGGCGGCGATGACGCGGTGCTTCAGACCCGGACCCATCCGGCCGGTTTAGCCGCCACTTAAGAAAGGCTCCGTTACCGTGGCGGCCGCGGTGTCCGGCGTCCTTCCGCCGTCGCGGGAGCATTCCCATGGTCAGCATCACGGCCGAGCAGGCCACGGCCTCGTCGGGGCGGCGCCCGCAGGAGGCAGCGGCGCCGCAGATCGACGTCCTGCCGGGCCTCGCGGGCGCCGAGGGCGCCTGGCGCGCGCTCGAGCGCACCGCCCGCATGTCTCCCTACCAGCGCTACGAC
>CALMTJ010000003.1:1390-4849 GCA_937872715.1 uncultured Methylobacteriaceae bacterium | reverse complement strand
CCGCGTCGCCGGCGTTCAGTTCGGCCACGGTCGCGACCACGGTCGCTTCCGTCGGCCCGGCGGTGTTGAACAGCCGACGCCCCGGCGCGGCCCACCGGGCGAGGAGGGGGGCCGGCAGCGCCTCCCCGCCGAGCAGGACCAGGCGCAGGCCCGGAACGTCGCGGGTCAGCATCGCGAGGAGCGTCGGCACCGTGTCGATCACGGTCACGCCGGCTTCCGTCAGGAGGTCGGGCAGGCGCTCGACGTCGCCGATCATGGCGGGCGTCGCGACGAACAGGGTCGCCCCGACCATGAGCGGGATCCAGATCTCCTCCATGGACAGGTCGAAGGCGACGGACGCACCCTGGAACACGACGTCCTCCGCCCGGATGCCGTAGACCGAGTTCGCAGAACGGAGGAAATGGCAGATGTTCGCCTGGGTGACGACGATGCCCTTCGGCACTCCCGTCGAGCCCGATGTGTAGATCATGTAGGCCGCGTGCGCGGGCGTGAGCCCCGGCCGGCGGGCCGGGACCGGCCGCGTGTCGGCGGGATCCGCGAGCTGGGCGGCCGTCAGGATCGCGGTGCCCGTCGGCGCACGGGCCGACATCGCCTCGCTCGTCAGGAGGGCCTTGGCGTCGCAATCGGCAAGGCAGACCGCCACGCGGTCTGGCGGCGCGTCCGCGTCGAAAGGCAGCCAGGCCGCGCCTGTCCGGGTGATCGCGATCTGCCCGAGGAGGAGATCGGCGCCCCGCTCCATCCAGAGCCCGACCACGTCGCCCGGTCCGATCCCGAGACGGATGAGCCCCCGGGCGATCGAAGCCGAGGCCTCCTCCACGTCGGAATAGGAGAGCGTCCGATCGCCGAACACCATCGCCGGATGATCGGCCCGGGACGCGACGGTGGCCGCGAAGATCTCCGAAAGAGTCTCGTCCCGCAGGAGGTCGGGCCGTATCGGACCCGCGACGGTGGCGAGCACGCCGTCCGGAGCCGGGGCCTCCGCGACGGCGGTGTCGAACCCGGTCATCGAACCCTGCATCGACCCCTGCCTCGCGACGGACGGTCGCCGCCCTGTCGCCGGCCGGATCGTCCCGATGACCCTTAACCTACATCCATTGCGGAATGATCATACCCAATGGTGGTTCCCGCCCGCCATGACGAGGACCCGGCCCTGCCAAATGTCGATCCGGGGCGCCTCCGTCTCGGGGATGCCGGCCAGCATGGCCAGCATGGCGCGCGCCACCCCTCCGTGGGACACGAGAACCGTCGGGCGCCGCAGCCCGGCGATCGCGGGCCGGAGGCGATCGCGAAGCATGCCGTAGCTCTCGCCGCCCGGGGGAACGAAACCCCACTTGTCGCGCTCCCGCTGCCGGGCGGCGGCGGCGTTGCGGCCGCGGACCTCCCGCCACGTCAGGCCCTCCCAATCGCCGAAGGTCAGCTCCAGGAAGCCGGGATCGGCCCGGTAATCGCCCGGCGGGAGACCGAGCGCCGTCCGCAGGATCTCCATCGTGCGGCGCGTGCGGCCGAGCGGGCTCGCGACGAAATCGAGGATCCCGAGATCCGGACAGAGCCCGGAGAGCCTGCGGCCGGCCTCCTCCGCCTGCACCCGCCCGCGCGGGTTCAGGGGCACGTCCTTCTGCCCCTGGAGACGCGCGGCCGCGTTCCAGTCCGTTTCCCCGTGCCGGACGAAGTAGATGGGCGGGATCAGGACCCGTCCTACTCCCGCTCGAGCGTCATGTCCGGCGCGTCCGGGTTCTTCATCCCGACCACGTGATAGCCGGCATCGACATGCAGGATCTCCCCCGTCATGCCGCGCGACATGTCGGAGACGAGAAAGGCTCCCGTCTCGCCGACCTCGTCGATCGTGACCGTCCGGCGGAGCGGCGAGTTGCGCGCGTTCCATTTCAGGATGTAGCGGAAATCGCCGATCCCGGAAGCCGCGAGGGTCTTGATCGGGCCGGCCGAGATCGCGTTCACCCGGATGTTCTTCGGCCCGAGATCGGCCGCGAGGTAGCGCACGGAGGCTTCGAGCGCCGCCTTCGCCACGCCCATGACGTTGTAATGCGGCATCCACTTCTCGGCGCCGTAATAGGTGAGGGTCAGGAGGGAGCCGCCCTGCCCCATCAGCTTCTCCGCCCTCTGCGCCACCGCCGTGAAGGAATAGCAGGAGACGAGGAGCGATTTGGTGAAGTTCGCCTCGCTCGTGTCGACGTAGCGGCCCGTCAGCTCGTCCTTATCCGAGAAGGCGATGGCGTGGACCACGAAATCGAGGCCGCCCCAGAGGCGCTCGGTCTCGGCGAAGACGGCATCGAGCGTCGCCGGATCGGTGACGTCGCAATGTCCGGCGAGGTGGCCGCCGAGCTCGGACGCGAGGGGCTCGACGCGCTTCTTCAGGGCGTCGCCCTGGTAGGTAAAGGCGAGTTCGGCGCCGTGCGCCCGGGCGGATCTCGCGATGCCCCAGGCGATCGAGCGGTTGTTCGCGACGCCCATCACGAGGCCGCGCTTCCCCGAGAGCAGGCCGCCAGGAGCCTTGTCCGCCGCCATATGCCTGTCCTGCCTCGCCGCCCGCTCGCCGGCCGGCTATCTAGCCCGGCCCTCCCCGCGACGGAAGCCGCCGTGTTCGCCGCCGGAAGCCGGACGACCTACGGGGAAGGTTCTTTCTCACGCTCCTCATCCTGAGGTGCCGATCGAAGATCGGCCTCGAAGGACGCACAATTGTTCTACGTGCTTCGAGGGCCGCTTTCAGCGGCCACCTCAGCATGAGGAGGAAGGGAGGTGCTGTCGGCGGCCGGGGCTGGCGGTCGCTCAATCGGCCTGCATGGCGCGGCGGCGCGTGGCGTAGTCGGTGAGCTCCTCGTCGGCCGCGTCCGGCAGCTTCACGTCGATGACCACGAAGAGGTCGCCCTTCCCGGCCTTGCCCGGCAGGCCCTTGCCGCGCAGCCGGAAGGTCCGGCCGGTGCTGGTCATGGCCGGCACGTTCATCTCCACGGCGCCCGTCGGGGTCGCGACCCTGACCTTCCCGCCGAGCACCGCGTCAGCGAGATCGACCGGCCAGCGCATGCGCAGGTCCGACCCCTCGATCGTGAAGCGGTCCTGCGGCGCGAACCGGACGGTCAGGAGCACGTCGCCCGCCTCCGCTCCGGCCCCGCCCGGGCGACCGAGGCCGCGCAGCCTGATCACCTGCCCGTCGGCGACGCCGGGCGGCAGCGTCACCTCGATCTCCCGCCCGGAGGACAGCGCGATGCGCTGCTTGTTCTCCGCCGCGACATCCTCGACGGAGACGGTGAGGACGGCCTCCACATCCTCGCCCCGGGCCGGCGCGCGCTGCCGGCCGCCCGCGCCGCCGCGCATGGCCTGGCCGAAGATCTGGGAGAAGATGTCTTCCCCGCCCGCCGCGCCGCCGCGGCCGAAGGGCGCGCCGCCGGCGCCGAAGCCGAATGAGAAGCCGTCCCGGGCGCCGCCGCCGCCGCACCCGGCGCA
>CALMTJ010000003.1:0-1380 GCA_937872715.1 uncultured Methylobacteriaceae bacterium | reverse complement strand
TGGAAGCGGGGCTTGCCGTCGGCATCGATCTCGCCCCGGTCGAATTGGCCCCGCTTCTCGGGATCGCCCAGGATCTCGTAGGCGGCGTTCCCCTCGGCGAACTTCTCCTTGGCCTTCGGGTCCTTGTTGGTGTCGGGGTGGTAGGTCTTGGCGAGCTTGCGGAACGCCTTCTTGATCTCCGCCTCGCCGGCGTTCTTCTGCACGCCGAGAACGTCGTAGGGGTCGCGCATGGGTCCTCCGGACCTCCGCTGGATTCGGGCCTCGGGCCCGGCAGGTCACGTCCGGCTCTCACTTGGGGCAGGTGTTGCCTGAATGCAACTACCGGGGCGCGGGCCTCAGCTCTTTCGGGGCGCCAGCTTGCGCAGCTCCCATTCGTCCCCGGACAGCTTGCAGGCGCTCCCGTCCCGGACGGAGACGTCGCCCGTTCTGCTCACGGTGGTGGCCGTGAAGCTTCGGCACACCTGGTCGTTCTCCACGAAGGGCTTGCTCGTCGGCGTGATCTCGCCGCGGAGCTTCGTGTCGGGATTGTCCCACTTCACCGCCTGGCCGTTGCCCTGCGGGTCGAGCGCGACGACGAGCGCCGCCTTCGCTCGCCGCCAATCCTCCTGGCCGAGTTCCCCGGACAGGGCCGTCGGCTCGAGGCGCGGCGCCAGGGATCCGGTCACCTCCTCGGGAGCGTCCGCTGCGATTGGCGGGATGGCGAAGCTGCATCCGGACGCGGCGAGCGCCATCACCGTTCCGGCGATCAGCGCGGGAACGCGGCATGGTGCTTCGCGGCCACCCGGTCCCGACCTATACTCGAACATCATCGGACCGTTTCGGGCGTGAACGACGTGGGACTGGATACAACCGCCGAGCCGTTAAGAAGCGGTGAGTTCACGGAGGCGGACGAGCCGTTCGGGCTGTTCCGCGACTGGCTCGCGGAGGCGGAGAAGAGCGAGATCAACGATCCGAACGCCATGGCGCTCGCGACCGTCGGCGACGACGGGCTGCCGGATGTCCGCATGGTCCTCCTCAAGGCGGCCGACGAGGCGGGGTTCGTCTTCTACACCAACACGGAATCTGCGAAGGGCGTCGAGCTCGCGCAGAACCCCAAGGCCGCGCTCGTGATGCACTGGAAGAGCCTGCGACGCCAGGTCCGGGTGCGGGGCGAGGTCGAACGGGTCTCGGCCGCGGAGGCCGACGCTTATTTCGCCAGCCGACCCCGCGACAGTCGCATCGGCGCCTGGGCGAGCCAGCAATCGCGACCCCTCGAGAGCCGCTTCGCCTTCGAGACGGCGATCGCCGGCTACGCGGCGAGGTTCGCGGTCGGCGCCGTGCCGCGGCCGCCCTATTGGACGGGTTTCAGGATCGTGCCGTCCGCCATGGAATTCTGGAACT
>CALMTJ010000002.1:3498-4428 GCA_937872715.1 uncultured Methylobacteriaceae bacterium | reverse complement strand
GGCAAGCCGCGACCCGGCCAGCACCGCAGCGGATGCGGGCGGGGTCCGATTCGCTCGCGATGCTCCTCCGGTTCGCGGCGATCCACGTGCCGTTCTGGAAGGCCGGGAGCGCGGTACTCGAAGGTGCGGCGGAGGGCGACCGGCGCGCCTGGGCCTCCCTGCCGGTCATCGCCGGGCGCGACCTGGAGCGCTCCGACCTCCTGGCTGACGATCTTCCGCCGGACGACACCCCTACGGACGACCCGGCCTGGACGGGCCTCGGCACGCCGCTCGCCGGACGGTCGAGCGAGGCGTGGGTCGCGGGCGACAAGGCGGAATGGGAGCGCCTCCTAGTTGAGAGAGGCTTCCCGCACCGGCGGGAGGCCGTCGCCATCCTGCCCCGGAAGGTGCTGAGGCCGGGCGACGGCAAGAACCACCTGCCCTCCTGGTCGGACGAGACGCTCGGCGGACGGTGCCGGCGAGTGCCGGACCATTTCCCGCCGGCCGTGCTGCTGGACCTGCTCGCGGACGAGGCCCCGCACGTCCTGTTCACGGATGGCTGGACGCTCCGGAGCATGCTGGACGTGGCCTCGCCCGGGAGGGTCAGGCTCGAACACGTCCTCGCCTACACGCCCGTGCCGGATCCCGGCGCCGCGCGCCGGTGCCGGAACGTGTTCGGAGCCGAGCTGATCGAGGTCATGACCTCGCCGCTGGCGGGCTTCGTCGCCGCCCGGGAAGCGGACGGGTCCTACAGGACCGCGCCCGAGACGCAGTTCACGGAGATCGTGCGGCCGGACGGCCAGCCCTGCCCGCCCGGCGAGACAGGCCGCCTCCTGACAACGCCGCTCCACAGCTTCCGGCGCCCCCTGATCCGGCTCGATCTCGGCCTGGAGGCCAAGCTCCTCGACGCCTAGGCGGGCCTGTTCGCCCTTACGTTGTAGGGGGCGGCGG
>CALMTJ010000002.1:0-3488 GCA_937872715.1 uncultured Methylobacteriaceae bacterium | reverse complement strand
GGGCCGCCCGAGGATGCGGCACGCGGCTTCCGCGACCGCCGCGGATGGATCGCCCGCGAACCAGCCTTTGAACTCGGTCGAGGCGTCGCGGCAGCGGGCGCGCAGATCCTCGTCCTCGCAGCCGCGGCGCACCGAATCGACGATCCAGGAGGTGGTGGCGTCGGCGTACCAGACCGCGTCTCCCAGTCCCCGTCCCGTCACGAAGTCGCCCGTGACCCGGTTATCGTATTCCTTGGACAGGATCGTCTGCGGCAGGCCGGCCGCGAGGCACGCGGCCGTGAGGTTCTGGCCGCCATGGTGGAGCAGGGTGCGCGAGCGGGCGAAGAGCTCGCCCATCGGGATGGGCTGGTCCTCCAGGACGACGCCGTGGCGGGCGAGGAGCGCCCGGTTGTCGTCCGAGAGGTCCGGCAGGTAGCCGTGCACGGGCCGGCGAAGGCTCATCACGGCCGCCATGATGGCCGGCATCTCCTGCACGTAGGCCTGGAGGTAGACGAAGACCGCGTCGCCCCTCCCGACATCGAGCCGGCTCGGGTCGAGCGGCAGGTGCACCGGAAGGCAGGGCGTCTGGCGATGGCGCGCGTAGACGTCGAACGCGTCCGGCCCGAATGGAAGAACGGCGTCGACCCGCAGGATGTCGCCGATATTCTCGATCGGGAGCCGGCCGGCCCGGGCGAGACCCTCGTTGATGCGGCCGCAGACCCATTCCTCGGACAAGGACGGCGCCCGGGCGTCGGGGAAATACGACGGGAAGCCGTCGTCCACGATCGGCGGCAGCAGCCCGCTGAACCCGAACGCAATCGCCGGGAGCCGGCCGCGGGCCGCTAGAAGCCCTCCGAACGCGTTCTCGCAGAGCAAGATGTCGGGCTCGAAGGTGCGGAACAGGCCGTCGTAATGGGCGATGGCGGAGGACAGGGCCTTCGGCGAGATGAAGCCCAGCTGCGCCACGAAGTCGGACAGGGTCTTGTCCGGCGGCAGGCTCGGCTGAAGCTGGTGGCGGCGCCAGCTCGGCCAGACGTAGTTCTGGACGGTCGAGACCCCGAGGGCCGCGAACTCGTTGTCCGTCTCGGTCTCGTAGAGGGCGGCGAGGCAGTCGAACCCAGCCCGCCGGAGCTGGCGCACGACGCCGAGCACGTTCGCCACGTGGGTGCGGCCGGCGCCGAACTCCCAGGCGACGAGCGCCCGGGGCCGGCGTGTGGGTGGAGGGGCCGCGCGAAAGCGGCCGAGGAGGCGGTCGAGCACGAACATCCCGTCGCATGTTCCCGGACAGGGCTTATGCGCCGGATGTTTTCATCCTAAATGGGCAGGATGTCGAACCAGGATGGACCGATGCCGCGCGTTACCCTCAAGAGCCTCGTCCTCGCCCTCACGGTGGCGGCGAGCGGTCCGGCTCTCGCCATGACGCCCCAGGAAGAGGCGGCGTTCCGGGCCAACTGCACCGGCGACTACATGCGGCTGTGCTCGCAATACGATCCCGATTCACCGGCGGTCGAGCAATGCTTCAAGGAGCGGCAGAAGGACCTCTCTCCGCGGTGCCAGGCGACGATCGCGTCGTATTCGAAGGCGAACCCCAAGGGCCGGCGCTGAGGAAGTGGCCGGAATTCATCCTGCAACAACGGTCCTCATGCTGAGGTGGCCGGCGTAGCCGGCCCTCGAAGCACTCGAACGCTCGTGTATCCTTCGAGGCCCGCTTCGCGGGCACCTCAGGATGAGGAAGGTCCCGGTCGGGCGATCTCCACTTCGCCGAGCACGACGATCGTCAAGCCGCCTTCTTGAGGCTCCCGAGCCACGTCCGACGGGACGGCGAGGCGGCAGCCATCTCCGTGCGGGCGGCGTAGAACGACGCGTTCTGCTGACCGGCGAGCGCCTCCCCTGTGAAGCGGATCATGTGATGGGCGACGAAGCCCATGTTGAAGACGGCCTCGATCTGCCCGCGCTTGATCGCCTCGCGGGCCGCGCGCCAGAACACCTTGCGGTAGGACGAGAAGATCCCGATCCGGACGGCGATGTTGAACCCCAGCACGACGCCGCGCCGGATGTTCGACCAAGTCAGCTGCGCCCTCACCGGCACCTTGATCCGGTGGCGGTAGGTCGCGTCCATCTGGTGGACGAAGCGGGCGAAGAGGCGCTCGGGCTCGTAGGCATGGGCGATGCAGCGCCGCCAGGCGGCGAGCACCTCGTCGTAGGGCCTGAGGAAGCGGACGTTCGATTCGAGCGTCGGGTCGTGGTTGAGACGGTCGGCCTTCTGCAGCCGGTCCCATAGCGGCGTCTTCGGCAGGGCCTGGAGGAGGTTGATCGTCAGCACGGGAACGGCCGACGCGTCCACGAACTCGCGCAGGCGGATCTCGCTCTCGGCCGAATCGGTGTCGAGCCCGAGGATGATCCCGGAGGTGACCTCGAGCCCGTAGCTGTTCAGCGTCTCGATCGATTGGAGGATCGGCAGCTTGGCGTTGTGCCCCTTGTCGATCTGCTTCAGCGCGGCGGCGTCGGGCGTCTCGATCCCGACGAACACCGTCATGAAGTTGGCCTCCCGCATCATGGCCATGATGTCGGGCTGCTGGGCGAGGTTCAGCGTGGCCTCGCAGGCGAATTGGAGCGGGTAGCCGCGCTTCTTCTGCCAGGCCACGAGGTGGGGCAGCATGTCCCGCGTCGCCTTGCGGTTGCCGATGAAGTTGTCGTCCACGAAGTACACGACCGCCGGCCTGACCGGCTGGGCGATGATCAGGTCGAGCTCGGCCAGGAGCTGTTCGGCGCTCTTGAGCCGGGGCTGGCGGCCGTAGAGTGCCGGGATGTCGCAGAACTCGCACCGGTAGGGGCAGCCCGAGGAGAATTGAAGGCTGCCGATCAGGTAGCGCTTCAGCGGGACTTTCTCATAGGCAGGCTGCGGGAACTCGGAGAGCGGCAGGCGTTCCGCCGTCTCGAAACGGATCTGGCCGGTGGGCCGCCCGACGCTCGCGTCGAGCGCGGCGATCACCCCGTCAGTCGCGTCCCCCATCTCGCCGATATGGAGATAGTCGAACTCGCCATACCATTCCGGCGCGCCGGATACGGACGGGCCGCCGAGAACGGCCGGCTTCCCGGCCGCGTGGGCGCGGGCGCGGATATCCTGGATCTGATCGACCTGCACGTGCATGCCGCTGACGAACACGGCGTCCGCCCAGGCGAAATCGGCCGGCGTGGCGCGGGCGATGTTCTCGTCCACGAAGCGCACCGGCCAGGTTTCCGGCAGGTAGCTCGCGATCAGGAGGAGGCCCTGCGGAGGCATGAAGGCCTTCACGCCGCCCATCAGCGGGTAGGCGTGGGCGAAGGTCCCGAAGGACGGCGTGTAGGCGGGGAAGACGCACAGGATGCGTCGGACGTTGGTGACCGGGTTCTGACAGCGCAAGCCGCTCTCCTGCCGGGTTCGTGCCCGTCCAAATGCTTCGGCCTATCCTACACGAAGTCCGTCGGCAGCCATATGCCGGCCCACCCTTTCCCGTCATCGCGAGCTC
>CALMTJ010000001.1:7398-7686 GCA_937872715.1 uncultured Methylobacteriaceae bacterium | reverse complement strand
TGTCGCGGGCGCCCGCGACACGCGGGAGGCGTCCGACGACGCCGGCTCCCACGAGGTCCGGGCGCCGGGACGACACCCAGTGGCTGGAGAAGACGAGCTCGAAGCGCCGGCCGACGAGCAGCGCGGCCACGACAATCGCCTCGTTGTAGCCGCGCCAGGCCCAATCGGCCGGGTAGGGATCGGGCAGGAGGATGTCGTGCACATGGACCAGCACGCCGGCCGGAAGACCGGGCAGGACCGTGCCGACGATGCGGTCCACATCCGTTCCCGGCATGGCGACGGGGCTCG
>CALMTJ010000001.1:5470-7388 GCA_937872715.1 uncultured Methylobacteriaceae bacterium | reverse complement strand
CCCCGAACAGCGCCGGATCGGCTTCGGACAGGAGGGCCGGATGGTGGCGTATCCCGAGCCGGGCGAGGGAGGCGCGGGGCGCGGGATCGATGGCGACGATCGCCGTGGCGAGCCCGCCGTCCCGCACCGCCGACGCCATGAAGCGCGTCGAATGGCCGGAGCCGATCTCGACGATCCGGCGCGGCGCGGCATCCCGGAGAATGGCGTAAGCCGCAGCCGCGTCGAGCCGCGGAAACCAGTCCTGGTCGAAGCGGGCCGGCCCCGCGCCGCCCGCGATGCGCAGGAGGTCCGGGCCGTATTCCTCGACGCGGGCCATGACGTTCTCGAAGCAGGGTTCGGCGGCGCGGAAGAGCGGTTCGATCCCCGGATACGGGCCGGGCAGGGCCGAGCCCGCGTAGCGGTACGGGATGAGGAAGCCGAGCGGCCTCCGGCCGAGGAGGGTCGCGAGACCGAAGCGGAGGCGGCGCGCCCGGACCCGGAGGGCGGTTCCGGCCGGACGCTCCGGGCCGCTCACGGGGGAGGGGGCGGGACCGGCGGAATGGTGGCCGGCATCCGGTCGCGCCACGCCTTCGCGAGCCGCGCCCGCTCGAAGAGCAGCACGACGACGATCGCGATCGCGAAGGGGAGCAGCAGGTAGAAGAGCCGGAACACGAGGAGGGCCGCGATCACGTCGGCCTTCGGCACGTCCGGCATCATGGCGACGAAGATCAGCTCCAGGACGCCGAGCCCGCCCGGCGCGTGGCTGACGAGCGCGGCCGAGAAGGAGGCCAGGAACGCGCCGAGGATGATCAGGAAGCCTGGGTTGTTCGCCTCCGGCAGGGCGAAATAGATGATCCCGGCCGCGCCGATCAGCTCCAGCGGCGCCGCCACGAGCTGTCGCAGCATGACCTCGGGCTTCGGGTAGCCGAGCGTGAAGGACCGGATCGTCACCGGCCGCAGATGGAGAAGCGAGCCGAGCACGTAGAGCGCCACGAAGACGAGCAGCGCGACGCCCACGATCCGGGCCGTGGTCGGGCTGGACAGCGCTTCGGGGATGCGGTCGGCGACGCGCTCCATCAGCGTCGGGTCGATCACCAGCACCGCCCCGCCGAGCAGCACGGTCCCCAGGCCGAAGGTGAAGGAGCAGAGCGCGACCAGCACCGCCACCTGCGGGGCGGAGAGCCCCTTCTGCGTGTAGGCCCGGTAGCGCACGAGCGCGCCGGAGAACACGGAAGCGCCGATGTTGTGGGACAGCGCGTAGGTCGTGAACGAGGTCACGGACACGAACAGCCAGGAGACGTGCCGTATGCCGAGATGGAGGAGCGCGATGCGGTCGTACCAGGCGAGCGCCCCGTAGGCGAGGAGCGTGGACATGATCGCCATCGCGTAGCGGTGCGGCGGGATGCTCGTGAGGCTGGTCCACACGTCGACCAGTGAGAGCCCCCGCAGCTCCCGGTACAGGAGCCCTCCCGAGATGATCACGGCGCCGAGACCGATGATCGGCCAGATGAACTCCTTGAGATTCTTCATGCCGCGCCCGATCGCCGGACGGTCGCCGACGCCGCCCGTGTCTGCCTCACCGGCCTATGGGGGGCAAGCACGGCGGCGATGTGACGTCCGCCGCCCAACTTGGCGGCGTCCGTGCCGCCCTCTCCCGTCCGGAGCGGGTGGCCAAGGCTGCGCGTGCCGCTTAGGCTCGGCCCGCATCCAGAGTGCCGCCCTTGGCCGTCGCGCGAAAACGCATCCCCGAACTGAGATCGGCGACGATCCTCGCCGGCTTCACCGAGCTGCCGCCCGGCAAGATCGCGGCCGTCGCGACATATCTCGAGATGACGGCCCGGCCGGAGGGACTCGGCACCCCCGCCGCGCGCCTCCGGCGCGACCCGCTCGCCGGGGACCCGGCGCGCTATCGCGCGCTCTACCGGGCCGTCATCTCGAG
>CALMTJ010000001.1:0-5460 GCA_937872715.1 uncultured Methylobacteriaceae bacterium | reverse complement strand
GCGCCCGCGCGCGCGACCCCCGGTGGCGATGCCGGGCTCGTGGAGCTCGATTTCCGCCGGGACGGCGAATGCGAGCTCGCCTTCTTCGGGCTTGTCGGAGCCGCGACCGGGGCGGGACTCGGCCGCCGCTTGATCGTGCACGCGATCGACCTCGCCTTCCGGCGCCCGATCCGGCGGCTCTGGCTGCATACCTGCACGCTCGATCACCCGGCCGCGCTGCCGTTCTACGTGGCGGCGGGATTCCGGCCCTACCGGCGCGCGATCGAGGTCGCGGACGATCCCCGTCTCGACGGCCGGCTGCCGCGGGAGGCGGCGCCGAACCTGCCGATCCTGTAGGGCGGTCAGGCCCGGGCGGCGCGGCCGAGGCCGAGCTGGTCCATGGCCGCCTGGTCGCGGATCGCCTCGACCGCCCGTTCGGCCGAGCGCTCGCGGCTTTCCAGGATCTCCACCTTCTTCAGCGCCTCGAACGCCTCGCCGAGCTCGGCCTGGGCGTCCTCCAGCTGCGATCTCAGGTCGTCGGCCGAGCGCTTGAGGTTGTCGCGCCGGTTGCGGGCGGCCTTCGCGTAGGTCGGATAGGCGAAATGGGCGAGGTCGGCGATGCCGGAGCGCTGTTCCTCGGCCGCCACCTCCCGGTCGAGATCGGCCGCCATGCGGTTGAACTCGGCGATCATCCCCTCGATCTGAGCGACCCGCCGACGCTTCTCGTCGAGTTGGAAGCGCTTCAGCCGGATCAGCGTGTCACGCGACTTCATGAGGATACGGTACTCCACGCGGGCCGGCGGAGGGCGTCGTCACGGGACGCGCAGGATCTCCGCGAGGCGTCGGTAACCATCCGCGATGGAGGTTGACTCTTCCTTACGCTGGGCCAGGAACGCCTCGAGCTGTGGCATCAGGGACACAGCCTCGTCCACCTCGGCCGACGTCCCGGGCCGATAGGCGCCGAGCCGGATGAGTTCCTCCATGTCGCCGAAGGTGGCGAGCACCTGACGGGCCTTGGTCACGAGCGGAAGGAAGTCCGGATCGCAGGAGCGCGGCATGGTGCGGGAGACCGACCGGAGGACGTTGATGGCCGGATAGCGGCCCCGCTCGGCGATGTCGCGGGTCATGACGATGTGGCCGTCGAGGATGCCCCGGACGGCGTCCGCCACCGGCTCGTTGTGGTCGTCGCCCTCGACCAGCACGGTGAACAGGGCCGTCACCGTGCCGTCGCCGGTGCCCGGGCCGGCGCGTTCCAGGAGGCGCGGCAGCTCGGCGAAGACGGTCGGTGTGTAGCCTTTCGCCGTCGGCGGCTCCCCGGCCGCGAGCCCGATGTCGCGCTGCGCCATGGCGAAGCGCGTGACCGAATCCATCATGCACAGCACGGACGAGCCCGCGTCGCGGAAATGCTCGGACACCGCGAGCGTCAGGTAGGCGGCGTTGCGGCGCATCAGCGCGGATTCGTCGGAGGTGGCCACTACCACGACCGAACGGGCGAGCCCGTCCGGGCCGAGATCGTCCTGCAGGAACTCCTGTACCTCGCGGCCGCGCTCGCCCACGAGGCCGATCACCGCGACGTCGGCCTCCGTCGCCCGCGCCATCATGGACAGGAGGACGGATTTCCCGACGCCCGAACCCGCGAAGATGCCCATGCGCTGGCCGCGGGACGCGGTCAGGAAGGTGTTGATCGCCCTGATCCCGAGGTCGAGCGGAGCGCCGACGCGCCGCCGCGAATGCGCGGCCGGAGGATCGGCCCGGAAGGGGTAGAGGCGGGGACCCGTCGGGAGCGGACCCTTGCCGTCCAGCGGGCGTCCGAGAGCGTCGACGACGCGGCCGAGCCAGCCCGCGCTCGGCCGCACCCCGGGCGCGCCTGCCGCCACCCGGGCCTCGCATCCGCGGCGGACGCCGATGAGGGAGCCGAACGGCATGGCGAGCGCCCGCTCGCCCGAGAAGCCGATCACCTCGCAGGCCACGGCCGGGCCGCCGTCCACCTGGATCTCGAGCCTGCCGCCCACCTGCATGGCGCCGACCGGTCCCGCGACCTCGACGAGCAGCCCGCGCACGGCCGCGACGCGGCCGAAGACGCGGTACGGCTCGACGGCCTCGATCGCGTCGAGCGCCTGCCGGAGGAGGCCGCGGGCGGGCTTTGACGATTCGATGGGCCGCATAAACCTCCTGTTTACCCGCCTTGTTAACACTGTGGGAGAGGCGAAGCGTCGATGCCCCCGAAAGGGGCAGGGACGCGGACGGAGCGACGGCGCGGACGGGCGGAGGAACGAGGCGGGCGACTCGGCGAGGCGATCCGGGGTTCCGGCGGCGGCCTTGCACGATGGAATCAGCCTTTGTTAACCAACGTTTCGTAGCGTCGCGAGTCGGTTCGAAACGGTGCGTTCGCCGCGTGGGCTGCGGTGGGCAACCGGTCATTCATGCCCATTAGCCTTGGGGCCAGGCTGGGGACTCTCATGCGCGTACTCCTTGTCGAAGACGACAGCGCGACAGCGCGCTCCATCGAGCTGATGCTCAAATCCGAGAACTTCAACGTCTACGCGACGGATCTTGGAGAGGAGGGTATCGACCTCGGCAAGCTCTACGATTACGACATCATTCTTCTTGATCTCAACTTGCCCGACATGTCGGGCTACGAGGTGCTCCGGACGCTCCGCGTCGCCAAGGTGAAGACGCCCATCCTGATCCTGTCCGGCATGGCCGGCATCGAGGACAAGGTGAAGGGGCTCGGTTTCGGAGCGGACGACTACCTGACGAAGCCGTTCCACAAGGACGAGCTCGTCGCCCGCATCCACGCCATCGTGCGGCGCTCGAAGGGTCACGCGCAATCGGTCATCACGACGGCCGACCTGATCGTGAACCTCGACACCAAGACGGTCGAGGTCTCGGGCTCCCGGGTCCACCTCACGGGCAAGGAGTACCAGATGCTGGAGCTCCTCTCGCTCAGGAAGGGCACGACGCTGACCAAGGAGATGTTCCTGAACCATCTCTACGGCGGCATGGACGAGCCGGAGCTGAAGATCATCGACGTCTTCATCTGCAAGCTGCGCAAGAAGCTCGCCAATGCGAGCCAGGGCAAGAACTACATCGAGACGGTGTGGGGCCGCGGCTACGTGCTGCGCGAGCCGACCGAGGGCGAGACGCGGATCGCCGTCTGAGCCGGGCTCCACGCCTGGTGTCGAGGGCGCCCCGGCACCTGTTCCCGTCGGCTCGGACACGGGGGCGGGCATGTTCACGGTGAGGACGCGCGTCGGGCCGAGCGCCATCCACGGGACGGGCGTGTTCGCGGCCGAGCCGATCGCCGCCGGGCAGGAGGTCTGGCGCTACGAGCCCGGCTTCGACCGCACGATCACGGAAGCCGAGCTGGCCGGGATGCCGGAGGCGTTCCGCTCCTTCCTCGAGACCTACGCCTACCGGTCGGCCGATCTCGGCGGCGCGCTCGTGCTGCCCTGCGACCACGCCATCTTCCTGAACCACAGCGACCACCCGAACACGGCCGAGGCGCCGTTCCGGTCCCTGGCTCGCCGTCCGATCCACTCCGGCGAGGAGATCACCTGCGATTACGGGGCGTTCTGCGTCGGATGGACCGGGTTCGGGGAATAGGCTCCGCCTCTTCATCACGAAAGCGGCACGACGGGCCGGCGCGGCCCTCTCAACGGCCGGCCTTGGCGAAGCTGTCGAAGATGCCCCCGTTGCCGAAATGGGCGTTCTGGACCTTGGACCAGCCGCCGAACTTCTCGTCGATCGTGAACAATCTCAGCTTGGGAAGCCGGTCGAGATCGGCCTTGTCCGCCGCCTCCGGCTTCGACGGCCGGTAATGGTCGCGCGCGATGATCTTCTGCGCCTCGTCCGTGTAGAGGAATTGCAGGTAGGCCTCGGCGGCCTTGCGAGTGCCCTTCCTGTCGACGTTGCCGTCGACGAGCGCCACCGGGGGCTCGGCCACGATGGAGACGGACGGGGCGACGACCTCGAACTTGTCCTTGCCGAACTCGTCGGAGGCGAGGAACGCCTCGTTCTCCCAGGCGATCAGCACGTCGCCGAGGCCACGCTGCGCGAAGGTGATGGTCGAGCCGCGGGCGCCCGTGTCGAGGACGGGCGCGTTCCGGTAGACCGACGCCACGAACTCCTTCGCCTTGTCGTCGCCCCCGAGCTTCTCGAGCGCCCAGCCCCAGGCGGCGAGATAATTCCAGCGCGCCCCGCCGCTCGTCTTGGGGTTCGGCGTGATCACCTCCACGCCGGGCTTCGCGAGATCGTCCCAATCCTTGATGCCCTTCGGATTGCCCTTGCGCACCAGGAACACGATCGTGGACGTGTAGGGGGCCGAATTGTGGGGCAGGCGCGCCTGCCACTCGGCCGGGATCTTCTTCGTCCTCTCGGCGATCGCGTCGATGTCGGAGGCGAGCGCCAGCGTGACGACATCCGCGTCGAGCCCGTCGATCACCGTCCGGGCCTGCGCGCCCGATCCGCCATGGGAGGTCCGGATGTTGATCGTCTCGCCCGTCGCATCCGTCCAGTGCTTCGCGAAGGCCGCGTTGATGTCCCGGTAGAGCTCGCGCGTCGGGTCGTAGGACACGTTCAGGAGCGTCGTCTCTGCGGAGGCTCCCCCTGCTGGGACGCCTCCCGCGAGGAGGCCGGCGGCCAGGAGCGCGGCCAAGCCGGCGCGGCGGGTGGGGGCCGATCGGGTCATCGTCATCCTTTCAGGTCTGCAAGCGCTGGGAAGGGGCGGCCGGAAGCCGGAGGCCGGGGCCGATGCGGGTCCAGATCCGCTCGTGGCCGAACTGGATGGCGAACTTCAGGCCGAGCTCGATCGCGCCGAGGACGGTCGCGACGTGGGTGTCGCCCGTCAGCCGAGAGGCGGCCGCGACCGTGATCCGAATCTCGGTGACCGCCAGCTCGCCGCCTTCAGGGCGCTCCCCAAGGGGTGGCGAAAGGCGCCGGAAGCCAGCTTCGCACGTCGCGCGGCGGAGCCGGCGCCAGGGTGGCGGGCGAGCATGGTCGTGAACGCGACGTGTTTGCGTTGTCCGGGGGTGATCTGCTTCAAGCTCTCCGTTTCCGGAGAGAGCGGGAGGGCGCGGTTCGGCCTGAGCGAGGCGGAGCGGGGCATCATTCAACCTCTTCTTCCAGGAGCGGACGGTCGCCGAACGGGGCGTCCGAGGCTGCACGACCGGCGCGTCTTGACGCGATCTTCTTCGTGCTCCGCACGGGTACGCCATGGCGGACCTGCCGGAGCGGTATCGTCCTCACACGACGGCATACAACCGCTTCGACCGCTGGGCCAAGCGCGGGGTGCGGCTTGCGATCGTCGAGGCTCTGGCCCGGGACGCGCCCGGTTCGCTGGCCCTTACCGACGGTTCGATCGTCCGCGCCCACCAGCACGCCGCGGGAGGAAAAAAGGGGGTCCGGACCCGGCCTTCGCGCGCCTCCGGGTCTGGACGGACCCGAACGGGGACGGCCAGTCCGGGCAGGGCGAGCTGCACA